>JAPUIH010000275.1 GCA_027297205.1 SAR324 cluster bacterium
CGGGGTGGAGCGGCGGGTTTCATGGCGGCCTCCGATGTCAGCAATTCGTCGATGTGGGCCGATTGAGCCCTCCCGGCGGCGAACGCGATATAGGCGGCAGGTTACCACGTTTTTTGACCGGAGAGCACATTTTCGGGATGCCGCCGCCTCGGATCGTGCCGGTCAACGTTCGTCCCAGGCGAAGGGCAGCACCTGGCGGATATGGGTTGCCCCGCCCAGCAGCATCACCAGCCGCTCCACCCCCAAGGCCATGCCGGCGGCGGGGGGCATGCCCTGGCCCAGGGCCGCCAGGAATTTCTCGTCCAGGGGCGGCACCGGCAACCCTCGTGCCCGCCGCGTCTCCAGGTCCGCCTCGAAGCGCCGGCGCTGCTCGGCGCCGTCCGTGAGCTCGGCGAATCCGTTGGCCAGCTCCAGCCCGCCGGCGTAAAGTTCCATCCGCTCCGCCACGGTGGAATCCTCCGCCTTGAGCCGCGCCAGGCTGGCCAGGGGCGCGGGCCATTCGCATACCAGCAGCGGCTGCGGCCCCAGGTGCGGCTCGATTTGGTCCCAGAGGGTGAAGAAGGCCTGCTCGAAATCGCCGGGCAAATCGGCCGCTTCGGCCAATCCGGCCCCTAGGGCGGCCTCGCGCAGTGCTTTCGCCGTGGTGACGCCCTGCAGCTGCATGCCCAACTGCCGTTGGAAGAGTTCCGCGATGGTGGCGCGGGCGAAAGGGCGTCTGCCCAGCGCGGAAGACAGCTCCGCGTTGTCCGGCCAGCATGGGTCTTCCGCCATGATTGATGGGGTGGCCAGGGGCGCCAGCCGCGCCAGCAGGGATTCCAGGTCCCTGGCCATGGCCTCCAGGTCCCTATGGGCCCGGTACCATTCCAGCATCGTAAATTCGGGATTGTGGTGACGCCCCGCTTCGCCGCCCCGGAACACCGGGCCGATGCGGAAGATTTTCTCGCAGCCACCCACCAGCATGCGCTTGAGCTGAAACTCAGGGGAGGTGATCAGGTAGGAATCGCCGCCGCGCAAGGGGGCCAGCTGCGCCTCGGGACTGGGCGCGGGCACCAGCACCGGCGTGTCCACCTCCAGAAATCCCTCATCCGCGAAGTAGGCCCGCAGCTCCCCCAGCACCCGCCCTCGCAGGCGCAGCAGAGCCATCCGTGCGGGACTATCACCCGGCCGCCGCCAGCGCAGGGCATCGCCCCCGCTGTCAAATCCTTGCGGGCCGGGGCCGCCTTCGCGCGCCAGGGAGGTCAGCTTTTGCCCGGCATCCACCTGAAATTCCACCAGGTCCCCCTCGGCCAGACCCTGCAGCAGGCCGGGCGCGGCCTCGAACTCGTACAGGGCGTCCTCCACCAGCAGGCAGAGCCGCTTGGGAAAGGCAGGTTTGGGCAGTTCAAGGATGCGCCCGTGGCAGGGCACGCCGGGTGGAAAGCGGGGAGTCATGGCGGGCCGGGCGGCGCGCGCTGCGGAATGTTATAGCCGGGCATGGTGGCGCCTATTTCACCCGCTCCACATACTCTCCCGTGCGGGTATCGATTTTCAGAAATTCGCCCCGGTCTATGAACAGGGGCACGTTGATCACCGCGCCGGTGTTCATGGTGGCGGGCTTGCGGCCGCCGGTCACCGTGTCGCCCTTCATGCCTGGCTCGGTTTCCACCACCTGCAATTCCACGAAAATGGGCAGGGTCATGCTGATCGGTTTGCCGTTGTGCATGAGCAGGGTCACTTCCAGGTTCTCC
This sequence comes from SAR324 cluster bacterium, assembly GCA_027297205.1. GTDB lineage: Bacteria > SAR324 > SAR324 > SAR324 > JACQKK01 > JAPUIH01. Next base: position 1,728 of record JAPUIH010000275.1, read on the forward strand.
AGCAGATACTTGGCCTCTTCCCCCAGCATCTCCGGCGTGAGCGCATATTGCTCATAGCTTTGCTGATCCATGAAGTGAAAGCCTTCCTCGTCCTGATAGAGGTATTGCATTGCCCGCTCGTCCAGGCTGCATTCCTGCAGCTTTTCGCCGCTGCGATAGGTGCGGTCCATCACCGCGCCGGTAGCCAGGTTCTTGATTTTGCAGCGGGTAAAAGCATTGCCCTTGCCGGGCTTCACGAACTGGAAATCAACGACGGTGTAGGGATCGCCGTCGATTTCGATCTTGAGCCCCTTGCGAATATCGGATGTGTCGTACAATCCCTGCCCTCACTGAGATTCCGGATTGTGGGGTGCCGCGGGACACCCGGCGGCGGATGTTCCGTGCTTAAGAAGCGGCCCCGCCCCTTGTCAAGTCTCCATTGTGGCATTGAAGCATTTCCCGCGCCCATTTCCTAGCCGCCGCGGAGGGAAAATTCCCTACTCTCCATATAATGCGCGTTGACTTTGCGCGGTGTATTCATTAGCGTTAACGGTTCACGTACTGATGTATTTCTGCCCTGGAAACCATGTTCGAAGCCCTATCCGAAAAGCTTACCGGCGCCTTGAGAAAGGTGAGCGCCCGGCAGCGCCTGAGCGAGGACAACATCGCCTCGGCCCTGCAGGATGTGCGCATGGCCCTGCTGGGAGCCGATGTCAATTACAAGGTGGTGCAGGCTTTTCTGGACGCGGTGCGGGTACGGGCTGTGGGGGAGGATGTGCCCGGCGCTTTGAACGCGGGGCAGTACTTCATCAAGATCGTCAGCGACGAGCTGGCGGAAATGATGGGCGGCGGTCACCAGGGCCTCGACCTGGACGGGGCCATTCCCGCCGTGGCCATGCTGGTGGGCCTGCAAGGTTCGGGAAAAACCTCCACGGCGGGCAAGCTGGCGTGGATGCTGCTGAAGGAGGGCAAGCGGCCCTACCTGGTGCCGGCGGACGTGTACCGCCCGGCGGCCATCGAGCAGTTGGCCACCCTGGCCGAATCCCTGGGCGTGGCCTGCTATCCTTCCACCGTGGAGATGGGCGCGGTGCGGATCGCCGCCGAGGGCCTAAAGGCCGGACACGCGGCCGGCGCGGACGTGGTGCTGATCGATACGGCGGGGCGGCTCCAGATCGACCAGGCGCTGATGGCCGAGTTGGAGCAGATCAAGGCCGCCGTGAACCCCAGGGAAATTCTGTTCATCGCCGACGGCATGACCGGCCAGGACGCGGTCAACACCGCCCAGGCCTTCCATGAGCGGCTGGGGGTGACGGGGCATATTCTCACCAAGATGGACGGCGATGCCCGGGGCGGGGCGGCGCTTTCCATCCGCGCGGTGACCGAGCAGCCCATTAAGTTCATGGCCGTCGGGGAAAAGCTGGATCAGATCGAGCCCTTCCATCCGGAGCGCGTGGCGTCGCGCATCCTGGGCATGGGCGATCTGGTAACACTGATCGAAAAGGCCCAGGATACTTTCGACGAGGAACAGGCGCTGGAACTGCAGCGCAAGATGAGCCGCAATGAGTTCACCCTCTCCGATTTTCTGGATCAACTGCGGGCCCTGCGCAATATGGGATCCATGCAGGAATTACTGGAAATGATCCCCGGCATGGGCGGCATGCTGAAAAACTCCAACATGGACGAGAATCAGCTCACCAAGACGGAGGCGATGATCTGCTCGATGACCCGCCGGGAGCGGGATAACCACAACATGATCAACATGTCCCGGCAGAAGCGCATCGCCAAGGGCAGCGGCACACGCCCCAGCGACGTGAACCGGCTGCTCAAGCAGTTTTCCCAAATGCGCAAAATGATGAAGAAAATGTCCGGGCTCGGCGATCCCGGCAAAGCGATGGAAATGGCGCAGTCCATGATGCCGGGCCAACAGCCGCCCGGCGCAGGATTCAGGTAGGCGCGCCCGATCCGCTCCCGCCCAGATTGGATAGGTCTGGCGGGCATCCAATTAACAGACAACTTGTGGAGATTATTTAAGTTACGACACGGATTCGATTGGCGCGGGGCGGACGAAAGAAAAATCCCTATTACCGGATCGTGGTTGCCGACAAGCGGGCGCCCCGGGACGGCAAATTCGTGGAACGGATTGGGCATTACAACCCTCTGTTGCAGGAAAACAAAACCTCCGTGGATCCGGAACGGGCCCAGTACTGGCTGGGTACCGGCGCTCAGCCCAGCGATGCGGTGCGCAAAATCCTGGAAATCCATGGCTTCAAGTTCGACGCGAAGGGCAAGCTGGAAGCGGTGGACTTCGTGGCCGAGGCTCCGCCTCTCCCGGAGCGGCCGAAGAAGGAGTCGAAAAAATCCATAGCCAAACGTGCCGCGGCGGAACAGGCGGCCCAGCAACCACCGCCCACCGAGGCAGCCGTCCCGGCGGAGGAAGCCCCCGCCGAGGAGGCTGCCGCACCTAAAGAAGCTACCCCCGCGGACGAAGCTGCTCCGGCGGAGGAAGCCCCCTCCGAGGAGGCTGCCGCACCGGAAGAAGCTGCCCCAGCGGAGGAAGCCCCCGCCGAGGAGGCTGCCGCACCGGAAGAAGCTGCTCCGGCGGAGGAAGCCCCCGCCGAGGAGGCTGCCGCACCAAAAGAAGCTGCCCCAGCGGAGGAAGCGCCCGCCGAGGAGGCCGCCGCAC
>JAPUIH010000276.1 GCA_027297205.1 SAR324 cluster bacterium
GCCCGAATGTGCAATTGTCCGGGGAACTCGCGGCGGCGGGATAGCGGATATCCTGGCACTGGGTTTGGGGCGGTAATTTAATCGCGCATTCTCAAACTCGGCCCTGCCCCCCGTCTTATATGCGCGTTTAGCAATTATGCGTGGACGATTCGCCGGAATTCGAGCCACGGCGCGGGACACGAGGGAATAAATAACTGTTCTAACAAACAAATAGGGCTGGTAAGCGGGCGCAAGTGACTGGAGGATTCTTCTGAGCCGGCGAGATGCCTGGCGTTTTTTACGGAATCCGTAGAAAGGCAGGCCATACAACTCGCCGGCTCAGAAGAATCCACCAGTCACTTGCGCCCGCTTGCCAGCCCTATTTGTTTGTTAGAACAGTTATTTATTCCCTCGTGTCCCGCGCCGTGGCCCGAATTCCGGCGAATCGTCCACGCATTATTGCTAAACGCGCATATAAGGCGGGGGGCAGGGCCGAGTTTGAGAATGCGCGATAAATTTACCGCCCCAAACCCAGTGCCAGGATATCCGCTATCCCGCCGCCGCGAGTTCCCCGGACAATTGCACATTCGGGCGAAATTTCCTGCCCTGGTGGCGATAAAATTGCATTATCACCCGCAGACAATCGGGAATTTCATTCCCCATGCAAATGTTCATGCGAGAAATTGCCATGAAATTCAAATGGTTTGGGCTGGCCGTATTCCTCGTTTTGCTCGCGGTTCAGGCACGAGGCGAGACGGTGCACCTGAGTTCAGGGGAGGTTTTGAAGGGCCGCATCGTGAGCATTGAGGAAGATGTGATCTCCATCGAGTCCGACAGTGGATTTGGTGTGATCCAGATTCAGAAGTCGGATGTGATCCTTATCGAATACGACTCCGCCAAGCGGGACCCTTCCAAGAAAGTGGGTATCGGATACTTCCACCGGGTCAACCCGAACTCCACGGGAGGCGAGGCGATGGAATTCGCGGTGGATGCACTCTCACTGAAATTCTGGGCCAACTCCCTGACTTCTTTGGATTTCCTGGTTGGTTTCTTTAACGCGAACCTTGGCAACAACCGGCAGTTCGAAGTCTTTTCTTTTGATGTCAGGCTGGCTCACGTATTCAAGCGTCAGTCCCGGCTCGATCTGTATTGGGGCGGCAGCGTGGGATTCATATCCGTCAAGGACAATACGGGCAGCAACGACATTGACGGCACGGGTCTCAATCTGCGCGTATTCTTCGGCACGGAAATTTTTCTGCCTACCTTGCCCAATCTGGGCATATCCGCCGAGGTGGGATTCGGCACCCAGGAAGTGGACAATCGGAAGGTCACCAATTTATCGACGACCACCTTCCCCGCCCTGTCCATGCGGTACTACTTCTGATCCTGAGCAGACTTCCATCGCGGCCTCCGCGGTGGAAGCGGCCAGGGCATAAGGAAGGTGCGAGGTGGGTCGGTTCGGGGTGGGCGAACAATTTTGCATACTGCAATGCGCACGCCGGCGAAACATGGAAATCCAGTGTCCCATTCAGATATTTGCGTAATTGCTGATAGAGTTGGCCTGTTTACTTTTCCAGAGCCTGCAAATAGGCTATCATGGTACTGCCCGACGGAGTTGTGTCCAATGAACCTGGGCACCGCCGCCACGTTGATAGAACTGAGAGTAACATATCGGGTTAGTGCCCAAATTGCGCCAGAAACGGCCTGTGCCTTGCGCAGGGGCTCTTGCACACACCCATGATCGATTAACCAGGCGGAGTAATTGTATGAGCCAGTCGAAAGGGAATATCCTACGCTGCTCTTTCTGCGGCAAGTCTCAGAATGATGTGAAGAAAATCATTGCTGGCCCGACCGTATACATCTGCAATGAATGCGTGGAGTTGTGCAACGACATCATGGAGGAGGAATGGAGCAAGGAGCAACTGAGCTCCCAGGAAAGCAAACTCCTCAAGCCCTTTGAGATCAAGGACATCCTAGACAGCTACGTCATCGGTCAGGAGCATGCCAAGAAGGTGCTCGCTGTTGCGGTATACAACCATTACAAACGCATCCGCATGACAAACCACGGTAATGACGTGGAGCTGCAAAAGAGCAACATTCTGATGATCGGGCCCACCGGCACGGGAAAAACCCTGCTCGCCCAGACCCTGGCTAAACTGCTTAACGTGCCATTCGCCATGGCGGATGCCACTACCCTCACCGAAGCGGGCTATGTGGGCGAGGATGTGGAGAACATCATCCTCAAGTTGCTCCAGAACGCCGATTACGATATCGAGCGGGCCGAGGAGGGCATCGTCTATATCGACGAAATCGACAAGATCGCGCGCAAGAGCGAAAATGTTTCCATCACCAGGGACGTTTCCGGCGAGGGCGTGCAGCAAGCCCTGTTGAAGGTGATCGAGGGCACCGTGGCCAATATTCCCCCCCAGGGAGGACGCAAGCACCCCCAGCAGGAGTTTCTGCAGGTGGACACGTCCAATATTCTGTTCGTTTGCGGGGGCGCCTTCGTGGGGTTGAATTCCATTATTAATCAGCGCATCGGAAAGAAATCCATCGGATTCGGTACGGAGCAGGTCTCGGAAAAAAACAGCAATTTGGGGGAAACCCTGCGGCTGGTGGAGCCGGAAGACCTGCTCAAGTTCGGCCTGATTCCAGAGTTCGTTGGCAGAATTCCCGTGGTCACCACCCTGGACGAATTGACGGAAGAGGACCTGGTCAAGATTCTGGTGGAACCCAAAAACGCCCTGCTCAAGCAGTACCAAAAGTTGTTCGAGCTTGAGGACGTGGAGCTGGAAATCAAGGACAAGGCGCTCAAGGCCGTGGCCCGCGAAGCCATTAAGCGCAAGACCGGTGCCCGCGGCCTGCGGGCCATCCTGGAAAGCGTGATGCTGGAAATCATGTACCAGGTGCCCTCCCTTGAGGGTGTTCAGAAATGTATCATCAACGAGGACGTGATCCATCGCAAGGCGGAACCGGCGATTATCTACGATGAGAAGAGCGAGCCGGACCGCAAGCTGCGCATAAGCTGAGGGAAGGCTCCGCGCGACGCCTCCCCCACGCCAACCCCATCAGCAGACTGGCTGCCCCAGGGCAGGCCGAGTACCCTCTAATGGCGATACGGGGCCGTGCCGGATCATGCCCGGTTCCCCTGACCGCAAAACCTTCATGGAAAATCTTGCCTATCGCAGTAATCGAGAGGCAGGATAGTAATAGTTGATCATGGCCGTGCCGCCAGGCGGCCAGTGACCGTATTACCTATTTACCGGGAGACCTTGCTTGATTGACTTGAATGAACTGATCGAAACA
>JAPUIH010000277.1 GCA_027297205.1 SAR324 cluster bacterium
TGTTCGACCTGGAAGGCGACCCGGACGAATTGCACAATCTGGCCGGCTTGCAGGAGCACGCCCGGCTGCTGGCCGAATGCGAAGCCGATCTGCGGGTCATCTGCGATCCGGAAGCCGTGGACGCCCTGGCCAAACAGGACCAGGCCGCCCGCATTGCGGAACATGGGGGCAAGGAGAAGATTCTCGCGCGGGGCAGCTTCGGCAACACACCAGCCCCCGGGGAAAAGCCGGTGTTCGTGTAGGCTGGTGGATGGACGGGAAATTACTCGCTGGGCGCCTGGGCGCCCGTGCGTTCGGTAATCAGTCCGTAGTGTTCGATGCGGCGGTGCTTGTCGAAATTGAATACGGTGTTCTTGATGTAGTCGCCCAGTTCCAAATCGCAGTTGGCCACCACCAGTTCGTCTCCCACGGTGCTGGACATGGCCACGATCTCACCCGTGGGGGCGATGATGCAGCTTCCGCCCATCATGTCCACCCCGTCCTCGCGCCCCGCCTTTGCGCTGGCCACCACCCAGGTGCCGTTCTGGTAAGCTCCGGCCTGCATGGTGATCAGGTGATGGTGCATGCGCAGGTGGACCGGCTCGGGCGCCGCGCCGTTGATTTCCGGTGTGTTGAATCCCAGCGCCATCAGTTCCACCCCCTGCAAGCCCAGCACACGGTAAGTTTCCGGCCAGCGCCGGTCGTTGCAAAGGCACATCCCCATCACGCCGCCCATGGTGCGCCAAACGGGAAAACCCAGATCGCCCACGTCGAAGTAGCGTTTCTCCAGATGCTGGAAGGGGCGCTGCGGCTCGTGCTCCGCATGGCCCGGCAGATGAATCTTGCGGTACTTGCCCACGATGGAGCCTTCGCCGTCCACGAGAATGGAAGTGTTGTAACGGCGCAGCCCGCCTTTCTCCTCGGCCAGTTCCGCATAACCCAGGTAAAATCCCATCTTGAGCCGCCGTGCCTCGTCAAACAGAGCCTGGGTATGCGGCCCGGGCATGTCCACCTCGAAAAAGCTGTCCACTTCCTCCTGATCCTCCAGAAACCAGCGGGGAAAAAACGTGGTCAATGCCAGTTCGGGAAACACCACCAGCGTACAGCCCATACCATGAGCCTGGCGCAGCAGGGCGATCATCCGCTCCACGGCGGAAGCGCGGCTTTCGCCGCGTTGCACCGGGCCCAGTTGGGCCGCTCCCACGATTACACCCTTGGACATGTCTGACTCCTTGCGGGTTGGCGGCGTCCTGCCGTTCACATCCCGCTGCAATATTAACACCCGTCAGCCGGTAAGCCGCCCATTGCAGGGTGCGGCCGGCCGGGTAAGGAATGGACTGCGATACCCGGTGCGGCCATCGGCCAACAATGGCCGCAGCAGGATTTGTGGGCCGGTGGCTGTGGAATCGGCGGTAGGGGCGTGGCGCGGACGGAAATTTGGTTTATTTCTGCGAAGATGCGCGCAGCTTTCTCGCCAGCACTATGGCGATCTGCCGCACCAGTTTGAGGGAAGTGATGTCCTCATTGTCGTTGATGATGGATTGGTTGATTTCCAGCACCGTCACTTCGCTGGCGGCCACGGCATCCGCCATGCGGGGTTCCGAATCGATAATCGCCATTTCTCCGAAGCAATCTCCCGCTTCCATGCTCACCAGCACGTTGGAAGATCCGTTCTGATTTTTTGTGATGTCTATCTGCCCGGAGACGACCACAAAAAGGGAATCGCCCATGTCCCCTTCCTTGAACAGATAATCTCCAGCGGCAATTTTGCGCGATTTACAGATTTTCAGCATCCGGATCAGCTCCATATCGGAGAATCCGAAGAACAGAGATACCTGGCGGAACTTGTTGAGAATCTGGCGCAGGGCTTCCGGTATTTCCTTCGCGACCGATTTATCCGGCGGCCGAATGGCGTCCATAAGCGCCATTTCGACGCGATTCATGTCGTAGGGCTTGGTGACGAAGGCATTGACACCGACTTGCTCGCCCTTGACCTTTACGCTCTCGTTGAGCTCTTCCACCAATACAATGAATTTGGAGTCGGCCGATGAGGCATCTTTTTTTAAATCGGAAATTACGCTGAATACGTCTGGATCGCCGGACCCCTGGTCCAGCAGCACGACATCCATGGGGCTGGACCTGAGAATGTCCGCGAGTCCGTTGAAGCTACTTTTTTCGCCAACGGCTTCCACCAGGTCCAAAGTGCGCAGAGAGTCCTTCAGGAGAACGCGGGTCGAAGGATTTGGATCCACGACCAGCACTTTCACCTTGATGGTTTTTGCCGCGGTCCTGCGCGACCTCACGGTTGTGCTTCTTTCCGTCATCATGCCGCTCGCTGCAACTCTGGCCAATTTAATCGACGGAGGGACTCCCTGGGCAATCTTATAATTAGGTCAATCAAACTGTGTAAATCAATCGGTTTTTCCGTGCGCCCGCGATATAGCCTGCCTGGGACGGGATTTCCGCGGCTCCACCCTAGTCGATTGCGGCTGCTCAAGCTGGTCTGCATTTCATGCCGGGCATCAATACTGGAACAAAACTGATAAATCTGGGAGAATCTGGAGCAATTCCTCCATTTCGGTTCTGATTGGCCAATATTAACACATAGAGGGTGTGATGTCGGAAAATTTGCCATTCGATCAGGCGGGTAGGTTGCCGGTGCCTGGAGACAACGTGGCCATCGCCGTGCGCAGGTTGGAAGGCGGCACACGGATTACCCGTCAAGGGGCGGAATTCGTGCTTTCGCACACGGTGCTGGAGGGCCACCGCTTTGCGGTGCTGCCCATTGCCCCCGGCGAGCCTTTGCTCTCCTGGGGGCTGACTTTTGGCGAGGCCGTGCGGCCCCTTGCGCCCGGCGATTACCTTTGCAACGCGCGCATCCTGGCCGCGCTGCGGCAGCGCAAAGTGGATTTTCCCCTGCCGGAAGAGGAGAATTTCAGCGACTATCTGGTGCGCTATCAGTTGAACGAGGCGGAATTCCGTCCGGGGTCCCAGGTGGCGCGCGAGGATGACGGCTTGACCTTCATGGGGTTTGAGCGCGGGGCCTCCCGCGGCGTGGGGACGCGCAACCATCTGCTGGTGCTGGGCACTTCATCGCATACGGCCAGCTTGGTGCGCATCCTGGTGGAGCGCCTGCACGAACAGGCGGAGCCCAGCGGCGGATTCGACGGCGTGGTGGCGATGGCGCACACGGAAGGGGGCGGGGAGGAGCAGCCGAACAACCTGGACTTCATACTGCGCACCCTGGCCGGAGCGATCGTGCATCCCAACGTGGGGGCCGTGCTGGCCGTCGACGACGGTGCGGAGGCCGTGAACAACGCCCGGCTGCGCGAATTCATGACCGCACAGGGCTACCCGCTTGAGCATGTCACCCACCGGTTTATCAGCATGGACAAGGGATTTGCCGGGACGCTGGCCGAGGGGGAGCGCATCGCGCGGGGCTGGCTGCCCCCCGAGCAACGCGACCGAGGCGTATGGGTTTTGGGTCGGCACAGATTGAGAACGATGATTGCAGTCTGTGGGCCAAGGTGGATCCCACGGGTCAAGATAGTCGGGCAAACTCCACTCTGATGCGCTAGCCAGTATTGCC
>JAPUIH010000278.1 GCA_027297205.1 SAR324 cluster bacterium
GAAATTGACCGGATATGCCTGGATTAGGAATTTTTCCGAGACGAAACCATTTTCTTGCTATATTACAGACTATTGAAAAATATGAACGGTATTTTACATGCTCGGGGTGGCTTGCCGTATACGCGGGAGATTCAGTGCCGCCGCGGTCCACCAATCTTGGCTCCGGCAGCGCTCCCCCTTACCAGAATTTCCCATGAGCAGTTCCGGCAAGCGCAAAAAACCGGCGACGCGGCGCAGGGGCCGTTCCACCGCAGCCCAGATAAATCCAGCACGGGAGAAGCCCTCCGTTCCAACCCCACCCGCGGGCGGGGACAAGATCAAGGCCGAAATTGCCCGGGCCGGGGACAAGCTGCTCGGAGATTCGTGGTAGCATCGGTGTTGTACTTTTTGCTGGCGAAGCAATATGCTTGATTGCGGCCCAAGAATCAGAATCATCTCCTTTGAGGACTCCCATCTTTGTCGCAGGGAGTCCGGTAGCGCCCCTAGGGCACTGAGCGTGGTTCTCAAATTTAGTTGAGGTAAATCGTGACTGGAACAGTGAAGAAATTTTTGGATAATAAAGGGTTTGGATTCATCGTGCCCGATGAAGGAGACGATGAAGTGTTCTTCCATCAGTCGGAAATCATAATGGAGGGTTTCCGCACGCTGGATGAAGGACAGAGAGTGGAGTTTGAAGTGGAAAATGGGCCAAAAGGGCTTTCGGCCAAACAGGTCAAGCCAATCTAGCTCCATGCTTCCCGGGCGATGGAGCCCTCTCATTCGCCCGGGCCCACCGGAGGGCAAAAATTTGGTGTAGGCTGGAGCGGAATTAAAGAGTTGCTCTGCAGCGGGCTATATCCGCATATTCCTGATTGATGCTTTTTTCCACGTGTTCGGGCCGCAATGCGGAGCTTTGCCGTCGAATACGATAACGGAGTGGCGGGCGCTGTACAACCGCAAGGGGGCAGATGTCACGGAATACTCAGGAGCGGTCCACCGATAGATAGCGGCTGCTCAGCTACCCCGCGTAGAATTCTCCCAGCATGTCGATGACGTACTCTTGCATGGAACGGGTCAGTTCCGGATAGATGGGCAGGGCCACGGTTTCCGCGGCGGCGCGCTCGGATTCGGGAAAGTCCCCGCTCTGATAACCCAGGTAGCTGAAGCATTCCTGCTCATGGAAGGACACCGGGTAGTAGATTTCCGTGCTCACGCCCCGCTCGGAGAGATGCTGCCGCAACTCGTCGCGCCGTTGAACGCGGATCACGTACTGGTTGTATATGTGGGGATTGGTCAATCCCGCGCCGCCGTACATTTCCTGGGGCGGCTTGACCTGCGCCAGCCCACGCTCGGCAAGGAGGCTGGTATAGTAGGCGGCATTTTCGCGCCGCTGCTGGTGCCAGCTTTCCAGGTGGGGCAGTTTCACCAGCAACACCGCCGCCTGGATGGGGTCGATGCGGAAATTCCCGCCGATCACCTTGTGGTAATACTTGGGGCTGCCCCCGTGCACGCGCTTGATGCGCAATTGATCCGCCAGGGCGCCGTCGTTGGTGCTGATCAGCCCCGCATCCCCCATGGCCCCCAGGTTCTTGCTGGGAAAGAATGAAAAACATCCCATCGTGCCCAGGGTGCCAGCCCTGCGCCGGCCCGAGGCGCCCGGGTACTCCGCGCCGATGGCCTGGGCCGCATCTTCGATCACGGCAATTCCGTATTTGCCGGCCACTTTATTGATGGCGTCCATGTGTGCGCATTGGCCATACAGATGAACGGGAATGATGGCCTTCACTTTGGCTATCTCCTGCGCCGGCAACCCTTCCAGATATTCCTGTAGTTTGGCCGGATCGAGATTGAAGGAGTCCGCGTCGATATCCACGAATACCGGGCGGGCGCCCAGCCGCGCCACCACACCGGCCGTGGCAAAGAACGAAAAGGGGGCCGTTACCACCCAATCGCCCTCCCCCACTTCAAGCCCCATCAGCGCCAGCAGCAGCGCATCCGTCCCTGAAGAAACACCGATGGCATGCTCCGTTCCCAGGTACCCCGCGACCGCCTTTTCCAGCGCCTCCACCTTTGGGCCCATGATGTAGCCCGTGGAGTCCACTACTTCCATAATGGCCTCTTGCAGTTCTCCCCGCAGCGCCTGCAATTGGGGTTTCAGATCCAACAGGGGGACGGTCATGGCGGGCTTTGCTGTCACGCGGAAATCTCCTTGGCTATGGGTTTGAGCAATCGGCGAGGCCACACCGCGCCGGGGCCGGGCGTGCCGTGATCAGGCAAGTTGCCGCTCGAAATACTCGATGGTTTTGCGCAGGCCCTCTTCTACTGGAACGGACGGCGCCCAGTCCAGTTTCTTGCGGGCCAGGGTAATATCCGGATTGCGCTGCACCGGGTCATCCTGCACGGCCGGATGATGCTCCAATATTGACTTGGAGCCGGTAAGACTTTTGATCAGCTCCGCCAGTTCCAGCACCGTGATCTCGCCGGGATTGCCCAGATTGACCGGTCCGATGAACTTCGGACAATCCATCATGCGGATGATGCCATCCACGAGATCGCTCACATAGCAGAATGCCCTGGTCTGGCTGCCATCTCCGTAAATGGTGAGCGGCTCATTACGCAGGGCCTGAATCACAAAATTGCTGACCACCCGTCCGTCCTCGGCATGCATGCGCGGCCCGTAGGTATTGAAAATTCGTGCAATTTTTATATCGACACCGTTTTTGCGGTGATAGTCCATCATCAGCGTTTCCGCCACCCGCTTTCCTTCATCATAACAACTGCGTGGTCCTATCGGGTTAACGTGACCCCAATAGGACTCGACCTGGGGATGCACCTGGGGGTCCCCATATACTTCCGAGGTCGAGGCCTGGAGAATCCTGGCATTGACCCGTTTGGCGATGCCGAGCATGTTCACCACACCCAGCACGTTGGTTTTGACGGTCTTGATGGGATTGTACTGATAGTGAATGGGCGAGGCTGGACAGGCCAGGTTATAGATGCGGTCCACCTCTAAATATATCGGATTGGTGATGTCGTGGCGAATCAACTCAAACTTCGGGTGGTCCATCAGATGCCGAATGTTCTCCCTGCTGCCCGTAAAAAAGTTGTCGAGGCAGATTACGTCCGAACCGGAATCCAGCAACCGTTCGCAGAGAAAAGAGCCGATAAAGCCTGCTCCGCCTGTCACCAATACACGATCCATAATCCTTCCATTCCGCCCGCTGCATTATTTGCGGCTGCGAATGCCTCCGCGGCGGGCCAGGTATTTAAATATTTCCGCAATTTTCCGCACATTTCACTAGGGCGGGAGGCATTCAAGAATGAGACCCAGCCCCC
>JAPUIH010000279.1 GCA_027297205.1 SAR324 cluster bacterium
GGCTTGAGGGCCGGGGGACGAGCCCCATCCTCCTCATTAGATTATTCCAGGGCGCGTCGTTGCGCCCTCACTGCCGCCGCACCAGGCTGGGCAGCCCGCTTTCCAGCAGTTGCGCCGCTTCCTCCACCATACGCCGCACCACCTCCCCCGCCGGCGGCAAATCGTTGATCAGTCCCGCATCCTGGCCCGTATACAGCGTCGCGTTATCCGCATCCCCTGCCTCCCGCGCCTCCGCCAGTTCCCGGGCCGCCCGCGCCTGCTGAGCCCGCAGTTCCCATTCCCGGCCCGCCCAGCGCTCGATGAAGACGTTGCGCCGGGCGCGGGCCATGCCGCCGGGCCAAACGAGTCCCGAGGCCAAGTCGGGAATTTCGCTGAGCAGGGTGTCGTGCCCGTCGCTCTCCAGAATGGCGGCCTTGAAGTTGCCGTGCAAGGGCGACTCCTCCGTGGCCAGAAAGCGCGTGCCCAGCAGCACGCCCTGCGCCCCTAGGGCCAGGGCCGCGGCCAGGCCCCGGCCATCGGCGATGCCACCCGCGGCCAGCACGGGCAGGGGGTTCACCGCATCCACCACCATGGGCAGCAGCGGCAGGGAGGCCATCCAGCCCACGTGCCCGCCCCCTTCCGTGCCCTGGGCCACGATCACGTCCGCGCCGGCTTCCGCCCCGCGCTGGACCTCGTCCACTTCACCAGCCATGAACATCACCTTTGCCCCGGCCTGGTGCGCGCGTTCGAAGTAGGGACCGAGTTCCTGGTCGCGCCGCGGCCAGGCGAAGCTGAGCACCGGGGGCGCTTCCTCCAGTGCGGCGGCGAAGGCATCCTCCGCTGTCAGGAAGAGCAGAAAGTTCACCAGGAAGGGCTTGTCCGTGGCGGCGCGGATGGCGGCGATGCTTTCCCGAACCTGGCCGGCGCTCAGACCGGTAATGCCCATGCCGCCCAATCCCCCGGCCTCGGAAACCGCCGCCGCCAGGGGCGCCGAGGTATGTCCCCCGGCCATGCCCCCCAGCACGATGGGGTGCTCCACTCCCAACAATTCGCAAAATGCTGTGTGAATCACCATTTCCCCATGCCCGGCGGCGGCTCAGCCGGCCTCCGCCATCTCATTGGCGCAGGCCGTAAAGGCCTCGATCAAGGTCTCGATGTCCTGGTCGGAATGCTCCGTGCACAGGGTGCCGCCCTTGTAGATGAATACCCCGCGCGCGCGCAGGCGGTTGCCCAACTCCTGCATCTTCGCCGGAATCGTATGGGCCACGGCCTCGCCCATGTTGCGCACCGGCAGGCCTGCTTCCTTGAGGAAGTTGAACCCAACCATGGATCCCGCACGGCCCGCCCGCAAAGGTATGCCCACCGCGTCAAAGGCCTGCTGCACCCCTTCCACCAGCCGCGCCGCACGGCGCTCCAGGGTGGGATAGATTTCCTGCTCACGCGATTTCAGTTCCTCCAAGGTGGCGATGCCCGCGGCCATGGACAGGGGATTGCAGGAGTAGGTGCCGCCCCCGATCAAGACCTTCTCCGCCTTGGGCACCGTGCGGCGCACGCTGGTCAACTCCAGGATGTCCGAGCGCCCGGCGATCACCCCCAGGGGCGTGCCGCCTCCGATGATTTTGCCGAAGGTGGTCAGGTCGGGCCGAATGCCGTAGCTTTCCTGGGCGCCGCCCAGGGCCAGCCGGAAGCCGGTGACGATTTCGTCGAAGATCAGGATCGCCCCCGCCTTGCGGGTCTCCTCCCGCAGGAAATTCAGGTACGCCGCATCCGCTGAGATCAAATTGCCGCCCCCCAGCACCGGCGCCAGGATCATTCCGGCAAAGTCATCTCCCGCCTCGGCGATGGCTTTGGCGGTGCCCTCGATGTCGTTGATCTCCACCGTGCGCGTGTAGCGGGTCAGCTCGGGCAGGAGCCCCCTGCTTTCCGGGCCTATGAACTCCGGCGGATTGACGTCCACCATCAGGTCGGTATTCGCGCCGTGCCAGCCACCGGTCAGCTTGATGATCACGTCACGCCCGGTGAAAGCGCGGGCCATGCGCACGGCATACATGGTGGCCTCGGTGCCCGTCACGCAAAACCGCACCTGCTCGGCGCTGGGAATGGCCTCGCAGATATCGCGGGCCAGAGTTACTTCCTGGTCGATGGTATGGCCGATATGCAGCCCTCCGGCGGCCACTTCCTGTACGCGGCTTACCACCCTCGGCGGCGCATGGCCCAGAATGGCGTCGCCATGACCCATCCACATATCGATATACTCGTTGCCGTCCACGTCCCAGACCCGCGAGCCCTTGGCGCGGGTCATATATACCGGATAGGGTGTGGTGTAGCGTTGGTTATGGTGAATGCCCCCCGGCGTATAGCGTTGCGCTTCCTCGTACAGCGCCTTTGAGCCTGGAGTCTGCGCTTCGAACCGGGTGAGATATTCTTCCGCGGTGGCCGCCACCGCGGTGCTGCCGCCTTGCTTGGCCGTGCTCATGGAATTTTTGCTCCTGCATTGGGGATTGCTGGTCTGTAACGTCCTGGGGAACTCTGCCTTGGTAGCCCAGGATGGCCCGCGCAGCCATTGAATGGTGTTTTGCGGTTATCCCTATCATAGGCGGCGTGCCTTGCAAATCCGCTCCCGCGTGAGCAGGCTGCCAGCACCTTCCCGCGATGGAGGCAACCAGCATCGGGCCGCCACTCATCATAGGACTACATCATAGGACTACGGCCATGAACGACCACCCCCTGCACTATGAGACCATCACGGCCCTTTCCCGGCGCATCCGCTCGGGCGAACTTTCGCCGGTGGCGCTCACTGCAAGCCTGCTGGCCCGTATCGAGGCTCTCAACGGCCCCCTCAACGCCTTCAACCTGGTCACGGAGAAACGGGCCCTGGCCGAGGCCCGCGCGGCGGAGACCCTGATCCAGAGCGGGCGCTGGATGGGTCCGTTGCACGGCATCCCATATGGCGTGAAGGATATCTTCGATGTGGCGGGGCTGCCCACCAGCGCGGGCTCGCGCACCCTGGGGGAGAACATCGCCGGGACGGACAGCACGGTCACCCACAAGCTGGCGCAGGCGGGCATGATCGTGCTGGGCAAGACCATCACCGTGGAGTTCGCCAAGGGCATCCTGGGCATCAACCACATCCAGGGCACGCCCCACAACCCCTGGCACCGGGAGGCGCATGTGCCGGGGGGTTCCAGCGCCGGATCGGCCGTGGCGGTGGCCAGCGGCATGGCGCCCATGGCCCTGGGCTCGGACACCGGGGGCTCCGTGCGCGCTCCCGCCGGGTTGTGCGGAACGGTGGGCCTGAAAACCACCGTGGGGCGCATTAGCCGCCACGGCGTGTTCCCCATGAGTTGGACCCTGGATTCGGTGGGGCCCCTCACCCGCTCGGTGGAGGATGCGGCCCTGGTCTATCAGGCGCTGCAAGGGGAAGACCCCCAGGACGAGACCACCGCCGGAGTGGGTCTGCACGACGCCCTGGGCTCGCTCAAATCCGGGGTGCGGGGCATGCGCATCGGGATTCCGGAGGAGTTGTTCTTTGATGAGTTGCATCCCGAGGTGGATGCGGCCCTGAACGCCTGCGGGGACGTGTTCCGGAAGTTGGGCGCCCAGGTGGACGGCATCTCCTTTCCCGAAGCGGCGCAGGTGGGAGCAATGGGCCTGATCAGCAATGTCGAGGCCTGCGTGATCCATGAAGAGCGGCTCAGGAGCAGGCTGGAGGAGATGGATCCGGTGGTGGGAATGCGCATGCTGCCCGACCTGGACCGCCCCGCCATCGAATACGTGAAGGCCCTGCGCGGTATGAAGGCCCTGCGCGCCTCGGCGCGCGGCAGCCTGCGCGACGTGGACGTATTGCTGGTGCCGGTCACTCCCGATCCGGCCTGTACCGTGGCCGAGGCGGACGCGAGCCCGGAGGCTTACGAGCGCCTTACCCAGCGCTTCGTGCGCAACTGCCGCGTGGGAAATCTGCTCGATTTGTGCGGGCTGGCCCTGCCCTGCGGGTTCACGAAGGACGGTCTTCCGATCGGGCTGATGATCTACGGCAAACCTTTCGCCGAGGCCACCGTGCTGCGGGCCGGGTATGCCTATGAGCAGGCCGCCGGGTGGAATTCGCGCAGGCCCGATCTTTCCTGGGCCGTTTGACCCGAAGCCGCGGAAAATAATATCCGGTGGGGAGGGGCCGAATCAGGAGGAGATGGAAATATCCTGATCTTCCATGCCCTTCAGCATGAGCAGGAAGCGCTTGCTGGAATGCTCGTCGGTGAAGCGGCTGCGCACCAGATAGCGGGAGGCTCCGGTATCCGGGTCGGCCTCGACCGGCTTGCAGTGCATGATCTCCGCCTCTATCTTGAATGCCTTGCCCAGGGTGATCGCCAAGTGCTGCTTCAGCTGGAATTCCTGGTCCGAGTAAAAGGAAATTCCCGATACCGACACGTCGATCACGTCAAAGGCGGTGTCCGTGCGAATCCATACCGCCCCGGCCTTGAGGCGAAAACGGGGATATTCTCTTTTGTCCGGAGAGCTTGAAACGAGTTCAATTTCCCCGCTGGCCTTGCTGGATTCCAGCAATTCCTCATACTCCTCTTCCCACACGTCTTGCGTCGTATCCATGAGCCGCCGGGATGAAACCTGAATGGACAGGATGGAATGCCTTGTCCGGGCCGTATCTGAAACGGCCCCGCCGCATGCCGAACCGCCGATTGCCGTACTTGACGGTCCATGCTTTGTATCATATTTCCGTCCCGAGCGCCACGGCAAAGCCCCGGCCCTCGGCAGCCCTCCGGGCGCGTCGAATCCGTTGGCGCATGGCTTTTAATGTGGGCCGAATTGCGGCAGAATACTCGCGCCCCTGATGGGGTTTTCAGCATCAATCATGCAAATGCCAAATTACCCCGGAGTCCCCATGACCGCCGCCCCCCGCACTGGATTGTTTCTGCTTTCTCCCTCCGAATCCACGGGCGCCCTGGAACGGGCGGTCTGGGCGGAGCAGCAGGGCTTTGACAGCCTGTGGATCCCCGACGGCGGAGGAAAGATGCACGCCCTCACCCTAGCCGCGGCCCTGGCGATGCGCACAAGCACCATCCGCCTGGGGCTGGGGGTGGTGCCGGTGTTCACCCACAGCCCGGCTGTGCTGGCCTCTTCCGCCTCGGCGTTGGCCCATCTGGCTCCGGGGCGGATCATCATGGGGCTGGGCGCCTCCAGCCACGCCATGATCGAAGGCTGGCACGGCATGGATTTCGTGAAGCCCCTCACGCGGGTCAAGGAGACCGCCCTGCTGTTGCGGCGCATGCTGGACGGAGAGCGGGTGGAGTTCGTGGGGGAGACCCTGCGCAGCAAGGGTTTCCGCCTTAACCCCCCACCGCAAACGAAGGTACCGATATACTTGGCGGCCCTGAGGCCCAAAATGCTGGAGCTGGCCGGAGAGATTGCCGACGGCGTGATTCTCCACCTGGCGCCGCTGCAGGCGATCCCCAAAATGCTGGAGCATATCGCCGCGGGCGCCCAGCGCGCCGGACGCCCCCTGGAGGACATCGAAATCATCTCCCGCTTCAACGTGCTGGTCACGGATGACATGGCGGCCGGCCGGGAGGAATTCCGCAAGTTCGTGCTCGGCTATTACTCCACCCCCGTTTACAACAAATTTCTGGCCTGGGCCGGATTCGAGCAGGAGGCAGAATCCATCGCCGAGGGCTTCAAGGCCAGGGACCGCACAAAAACCGAGGCCGCCCTGAGCGACGAGGTGGTGGACATGCTGGGCGTAATCGGAACCGCGGACGCCTGCCGGGAACGGGTGCGGGAATTCTTGCAGGCCGGCATTTAGACCTCGGCCATTCACGCGGTCTCGGCCGATCCGGCCTCGGCCTTGCGGGCCATGGAAGCCTTCGCCCCGCGGAATTTCTCCTGACTCCAGTGGCGCGGGAATGCCGTCCGCTCCCGCCCGCGTCCGGACCATCCGATCATGAACCGTCCCGTCACCCTGCAAGCCGCCTTCCGGTTTTTCCTGCCGCTCATTTTCATGACGGAACTGAACATGATCTCCAAGTCCGTCATCCACGCCTTCGTGGCGCGGCTGCCCCAGCCCAAGCTCGCCCTGGCGGGGCTGAACGTGGCTTTCTTTTTCTACTTTACCCTGACCAGCTCCACGGAAACGGCGAACCTGTTGTCCATTTCCTATCTGCGGGACCGGCGCTCCTTCCGCCATCTGTTCGGTTTTTTCTGCGTGGTGCTGGCTGCCCCGGTAGGTCTGGCGCTGCTGATCGCGCTGACGCCCTTTGGCGCCTGGCTGTATGGCTTATTGTTCGGGGGCAGCGTGGAGGTGATCCGGCAGGCCCAGCAGGCCACCCTGGTGCTGAGCTTCAGCGCGCCGGTGCTCATGCTGCGGGCCCTGGCTTTTGCCATGATCATGCTCCGCCAGCGCACGATTCTCATCACCTGTTCGACTTTCCTGCGGTTGCTGTCCCTGGGCCTTTCCCTGCTGGTGCTGCCCCGTTTGCTGGAAGGGGCGGCGGTGGGGGCCGCGGCCCTGGTGATCTGCATGGCGGTGGAGAGCCTGTTCGCCTACGGCATGTCCAGGAAGTACTTCCGCGATTTGCCGGAACCCGAGGGCCCGCCGCCCAGCTATTGGGAGATGTGGCGATTTTCCTGGCCGGTCATGCTCAACCAGGCCTCCGATTCGGGGCTGGCGGTGCTGATCAACATCTTCCTGGGGCGGTTGGCCAATCCGGACCTGGCCCTGGCCGCTTTCGGGGTGGTGCACGGGCTGGTCAGTCTGATCCTGAGTCCTCTGCGCAATCTGGTGCAAACGGCGCAGACCCTGGTGCGCAGCCGGGAGGACGTGCGGGTGATGTTGCGCTTTTCCAGTTATCTGGCGCTGTTTTTTTTGCTCCTGGTGTTTGCTTTGTTCCTGTCGCCCGCCCGCGGGTTCATCCTGGACAGGGTGATGGGACTGACGGCGGAATTGAGCGCCTACAGCACGCCCGCCGTGAAGCTGGCCGGGTCGATTACGGTCTTTTGGGCCTGCGCGGCCTTGTTCCGGGGTCTGCTGGCGGGCCATCGCAAGACGGGCACCTTCGCCGCCTCGGCCCTGGCCCGCATGGCCACCGTGGTTGTGCTGGGCAGCCTGACGTTCTTCGTGACGGGCATGAACGGCGCGGTGTTCGGCGTGGTGGCCTGGGCCGGCGCCTTCGTGGTGGAGACACTGATCCTGGGATGGCGGCTCTTCCTGCCCATGAGAGGCACCCCGCCCCTGTATTCCCTGTGGGGGGAGAGCACGGGCGAAGAAAATTGAACCGTGCAGACTGCGCGGGCCTTGCATCCCCCCTCCGCTTCTACCTGCGCGCCATCAGCAGATGGCTTTCCATGGGAATTTCCAGACCTTCGCCGTCCATGTATTCGTCCAGGGACGCCGCCGCGTCCGCCAGCACCGCCTCGCGTAATTCTTCGCCGGCCTGCTCCAGCGCCATCCGCATGGAAGGCGCACCGGCGGCCAGCACGTTGATATACTGCTGCGGGGAGTGAAAGCGCGAAGCGAGCTTGCTGGATGTGACCACAACGGACTGAAAGCCGGCGGCTGCGGCGACTGCCTCGAGTTCACCGGCATCATAAAAAGCAAAGGGGCGGCGCGCCGCCGCTGCGTCGAATCCGTGCTTTTCCAGCGCCCGAATAAACGCATGCTGGCCCGGGCAATGTTCCGCGGAACGCCAGACAGCCGCCGCAAACCGGCCCGCCGGCGCCAGTACCCGCAGAATTTCGCGCAGGGCGGCGGGCTTGTCCGGAAAAAATTGCAGTCCCTGCTGGCACATCACCAGGTCGAAGGAGTTGTCGTCAAAGGGCAGGGCGTCGGCACTTCCCTGGTGGTAGGCGATCTGATGCCCGGCCTCGGCCGCCACCCGTTCCGCCACCTCCAGCATGCCCTGGTTGATATCGCAGCCACTCACGCCGCCCGTGGCGCCGACGGCCTGGGCCGCGAGTCTTGCCACGACACCCGTGCCGCAGGCCAGGTCCAGCACCCGCTCGCCGGGGGCGGGGCCGGCCAGGCGTACCAGTTCCGGCGCCCAGGGGCCAAAGACGGCGGGCACCATGGTGGCCTCGAATAATTCCGCCTCGGCGGCGTCAACCCTGTATTCCAATTTGGATGCGCGGCCCATGCCCTCGTCCATTTGTGCCTGTAGCGTCCCGGCGGTGGGATCAGTCCGCCACTTCCACGATGGCCTCGATTTCCACAGTGATGCCGAAAGGCAGGGAGCCCATGCCCACCGCGGAACGGGCGTGGCGGCCCTTGTCCCCGAATACTTCCACCATTAAATCGGAAAAACCGTTTATAACCTTGGGCTGCTCGCCAAACCCGGGCACGCCATTGACCATCCCCAACACTTTGACGATGCGGTTGACTTTGTCCAGCTCGCCCAGGGCTTCCTTGAGCCTTGCAATCTGAACCAGGCCGATGCTGCGGGCGTGCTGATAGGCGTCTTCCACCGATACCTCCCCGCCCACTTTTCCCGTGGGACGCTGGCCGTCCACATTGAGGGGACCCGAGCCGGAGAGATAAATCAGGTTGCCCGTCTGCACGTATTGCACGTAGTTTCCCGCCGGACTGGGCATGGAGGGCAATTCGATTCCCAGTTCCTGCAGGCGCTGTTCTATGCTCATTGCACACTCCTCCGTTTTTGCGGTTGTTGCGGTTTCCAGGCACGGGACATTCTCCCCTGGGCCGGGTGCGCGCATGCTACCGCAATTTAATATAGTTGTGGTGATATTTTGTCACCCGATCCGCCCCGCTTCCCCATCGCGATCAAGTGGTGGGGCTGAAGTTTGCGGAACGAATACCGGGCCCGTGCAGGCCCTAGGATGCCGCCGGCGGCTTGGTCTTACGTTTGTGGGGGTCGAGTTGGCGGCAGCGGATGCGGATATGCGCGGGCGTGATTTCAATCAACTCGTCCCCGGTTATCCACTCCATGGCCGCTTCGAGGGTCATTGGCTTGATGGGACTGAGGCGCACCGCCTCGTCGCTGCCCGAAGCACGGATGTTGGTGAGTTTTTTCTCCCGGGCAACGTTCACGTTCAGGTCGCTGCCCTTGTTGTTCTCTCCCACGATCATGCCCTCGTACACCTCGGTATTGGGGGTAATGAACAGCCGCCCCCTGTCTTCCAGGTTGAAGAGGGAATAGGCGGTGGCCCGGCCCTTGCGGTCGGCCACCAGGGCGCCAGTGGTGCGGCGGCCCATCTCGCCCTTAAAGCTGTCGTAGCCGTCGAACTGGGTATTGAGGATGCCCGTGCCGCGGGTATCGGTGAGAAATTCGGAGCGGTATCCGATCAACCCGCGGGCCGGCACCCGGAACTCCTGCCGCACGCGTCCGGAACCACGGTTGGCGAGCTTGGTCATCACGCCCTTGCGTGCGCCCAGCTTTTTGGCCACCGCGCCCATGTAGGTCTCTTCCACATCGACCACCACCAGCTCCATCGGCTCCAGGGTCCGGCCCTGCTCTTCCTTGAACATTACCTGCGGCTTGCTCACCACCAGTTCGAAGCCCTCGCGCCGCATCTGCTCCAACAGAATGCCCAGTTGCAATTCCCCCCGTCCCACCACCTTCCACGTGTCGTGGATGGGTGTGTCCTCCACGCGGATGGCCACGTTGTGCAGCAACTCCCGGTTCAGGCGTTCCTTGATTTTGCGGCCGGTGATTTTCTTGGATTCCCTGCCGGCGAAGGGCCCGTCGTTGCCGGAAATCATGATCCCCACCGTTGGTTCGTCCACCGCAATGCGCGGCAGGGGCCGTGGATCGTGCGGCGCCATCAGTGTGTCGCCGATCTGTATCTGCTCGAATCCCGCCACCACGGCGATGTCGCCGGCGGCCAGGGCTTCCACCGGCACCTGCCGTCCGGCCTGATAGGAAAACAGCGCGCTCACCCGCTGCCTGCGCTCCCCATCCACCTGGGCGACCAGCAATTCATCTCCCACCCTCAGGCCG
>JAPUIH010000028.1 GCA_027297205.1 SAR324 cluster bacterium
CGCCGGGGTGGAGCCACTTTTTTGTATTTCGAAGATGAGAAAATCAGTTTTGCCGAATTCAACCGTCTGGCCAACCGCCGGGCCAACCTGTTCCACGAGCACGGCGTGGGCAAGGGCGAAGTGGTGGCGCTGATGATGGAAAATCGTCCGGAATACCTGACCACCCTGGTGGGGCTGAGCAAGCTGGGGGCAATCAGCGCTGGAATCAACACCAACCTCACCGGAGCGGCCCTCATCCATAGCCTCAAGACGGCTCAGGGCAAGAAGGCCATCATCGGCACGGAATGCCTGCCCGCGTTCAAGGAGGCAATGGCTCAGGAACAGTGTCTGCCGCCGGAGGAGGTCTATCTGGATACCCGTTGGGAGGCGGACACCATGCCCCTGAGCGGCAGCCGGAACCTGAATGAGCTGTTGGCCCAGGCCAGCGAAGAGAGCCCGCCGGGTGTGTCCCTAAGCAGCGGCGATCTGTTCATGTACATCTACACCTCGGGCACCACCGGCATGCCCAAGGCGGCGCGAATCAATCATTTACGCTGGTACGGCGCCGGATTGGCCTTCGGCTGGTACGCCTGGGGAGTGCGGGAGACCGACATAATCTACTGCCCCTTGCCCCTTTACCACAGCAACGGCGCCCTGCTGGCCTTTGGCGCCGCCCTGCGCAACGGTGCGGCGCTGGCCCTGGCCCGCCGGTTCAGTGCCAGCAGTTTTTGGCGGGACGTGCGGGGCTACGGCGCCACCTGCTTCATCTATATCGGAGAGGTATTGCGTTATCTCTTAAACAGACCGCCGGAGCCCACCGACAAGGATCACGCCGTCACGCGAATCCTGGGCAACGGACTCCGTCCGGATATCTGGGATGCGTTCAAGGAGCGCTTTGGGATCGCCCATATCCGTGAGTTCTATGCCTCCACGGAGGGCAACGCGTATACCTTCAATCTGGATAATGTACCGGGCTCGGTGGGAAAGAGCCTGATCAAGCCCTCCAACCTGCATTTGGTAAAATACGATGTGGAAAACGAGGAATATATCCGCGGCGAGAAGGGTTTCTGCCAGCCCTGCGAGCCGGGCGAATTGGGGGAACTGCTGGGCAAGATAAAGGGTACAACGCCATTCTCCGGGTACACCAGTGACGAGGAGTCGGAGAAAAAGCTGCTCCGCAACGTCTTCAAGAAGGGCGACGTGTTCTTTAAAACAGGGGACTTGCTGAAAACGGACGAGGCGGGGAATTATTATTTTATCGACCGCATCGGGGATACCTTCCGTTGGAAAGGCGAGAACGTATCCACCCATGAAGTGGCCGAGATCATTTCCACCTTTCCCGGTGTGGAAATTGTCACCGTGTACGGCGTGCAGGTGCCCGGCACCGATGGCCGTGCGGGCATGGCCGCGGTAAACATGGAGGCCGGCACGAATTTCGATTCAAACGCATTCTATCAGTTCACGGCAATTGCGTTGCCCTCCTATGCCCAGCCGGCCTTTGTGCGCATCCGGCCGGAACTGGAAGTGACGGGTACGTTCAAGCTGATCAAGACCGGCTTGAAAATAGCTGGCTATGATCCGGGTCAAGTTTCAGACCCCTTGTTTTTCCGGGATTCGGAAAAGCAATCCTACGTTCCGGTCGACCAGGCGCTCTACGGCAAAATCCGGTCTGGCTCCGTTCGCATCTGACGCCCTCCCCATCATAGTAACCCATGAGATTCCGGCACTCCCGCAGTGGCACTGGAAGGGGGCATTTTCCTTGCCATTGCGGCGGAAAGGACAGTTCTACCATGGCGATGCTGCGCAGCTTCCTTGCCAAATCGCGGTTCACGTCGTTTATGAAGAACGAGGGGAGAACCCTGGCCTACGTGTTGGAACGGCAGGCCGGCCTTCGTGCGCATTATGGCCGAGCCCCAAATGACGACCACTCTGAAATACCGCAAGGCCGATCTGGTGCGGGAAGGCTACGATCCCACACAGGTGCGGGACCCACTCTATTACCGGGATGATGCTGGGGAAACCTACCAGCCTCTGGATAGCGCGGCGACGAGAAAAATCGCGGACGGATCGCTGCGGTTCTAGGGGTGGGGTGCCAATTGTAGAAATGGTGAGCGGAAGTTAGTCCGAGAGTCTACTAATTACGACCTTCATCGGCCCTTCTTCAGCCCCTCGTTGAGAGAGCCGGAGCGGAAGCCCTTCAGGTCCACGGTGACATAGCGGTAGCCCAACGCTTCCAGTTCACGCACGATCTGCTCGCGCTGTGGCAACAGCCGCTCAATATCCTCAACGGGCACTTCGATCCGCGCCACATCGCCGTGATGACGAACCCGCAATTGCGCGAATCCCATCCGCTTCAGGACCTGTTCCGCCTGTTCAATTTGGGAGAGCATGGGCAATGTAATCGCCAATCCATAGGGGACGCGGCTGGACAGGCAGGCGGCCTGAGGCTTGCGCGCATTGCGCAGCCCCAAGTGCGCCGCCAGCCGTCGGATATCCGTTTTTTGGAAATAGTACTCCGCCAGGGGCGAGCGCACCTTGTATTCCGCTGCGGCCTGCAGGCCCGGACGGTGGTCGCCCAGATCGTCCAGGTTGGTGCCATTGATGATGACCGCAAAGCCCTCCTGGCCGGCCAAGGCCGCCAGGTCGGCATACAGCGTCGATTTGCAAAAATAGCAGCGGTTGACCGGGTTGGCCAGATAGGAGGGGTTGCTTGTCTCGGCGGTGCGGATTACGCGATGCGCCATGCCCCAGTCCGCCGCCAGGCTCTCGGTGAGCGCATAGTCATCCCGGGTCAGGCTCTCCGAACAGGAAGTCACGGCCAGCGCACTTTTACCCAGAACGCTGTGCGAAAGATACGCCACCAGCGAGCTGTCCACACCACCGGAAAAGGCGGTGATGACACTGCCCATGGCCTTAATTGCTTCCTGGAGCGCCAGGTACTTGCGTTCCAATTCGGAGTCCAGGGGGACGGTCTGTGTTTGCTGCAAGGCTTCCACGGGGCTCGGCGATAGGAAGATTTGAATGCGATCGGGCAGGCAGTTGCCTGACCACCGTTTATACGGGCGCCGTGGTTGCGGTGTCAATCGCGGACGTGCAATTCCGGAGGCTACAGGCCGCGGGCAGGGAGGCTCAGGAATCAGGCTCGGCCGCGGGCTCTGTCTCGGATTCAATCTCGTCGAGTTTTATTTGAGCATCCGCCGCTGACACTTCCCCACTTTCCACACCTTGCTGAATATCCTTCAATTCCTCGCCCCGCACTTCCGCCGCCATTTCGCCATCGGCCACGGTCTCCTTTGTGGCCATAAAATCCGCCTCGTCTTTGAGATCGGAATTTTTCTTGAGAAACGAGGATTTAATTTCAAGATAATTCTTGAACAGTCTCGTGTCTCGCAGGGTCTGCACCAAATTTTTGAAGGTCACCACCGCTTGTTGGTCGCTCGTGTCAACCGTATTCTTGGTCAATTTATCGATGGAACTCTTCAGCTCTTTGCCACCCTCGAATTCTTCCACCTTCAGGAAGGCATCAATCAGGCTTCCCGTATTGTGCAAGCGGCGATTGGTGCGTTCCACGAACTGGGGTGGCGTCAGCGCGTGCTGTGTCGATTTGGCGAAATGGCGGATATCCGCATTGTTAAATTTAAAAGCCCCCGACTGCTCCAGTTGCCGAAACTGCACCGCCTTGATTCCTGGAGGCATTTTTTCGATTACCTCGAGCTTCTCGTTGAGTTCCTTGAAATGCTCGATCAAATCGTCGTTATCCGCAGTCAGCAACTCCAGCGTGGCCCTTACCGCCGCGATTTCGTCAACATTTTCCATGGACGCCCGCTCCTGGTTTTTCGTTCCTTGATTCAGCTCGGCCTGCCGGGACCGTGCTGAAAGTTGTACAGTCGCAGATTATCGCTAGATCAACGTGTGGTCTTGTATAAGAGTACGTATTATCCCACCTGGAGGTTGTATGTCGAACCGTTGGATTGTGCTCGCCGCCCTGTTGGCTGCGCTCGGCGTGGCCATGGGCGCCTTTGGCGCACATGTGTTGAAGTTGTGGCTGCCCTTGCAGAAGATGACCATCTTCGAAACGGCTGTGCGTTATCACTTGTTTCATACCTTGGCGCTGCTGGCCTGCGGAGTGCTGATAACCACCCACCCCGCGCACGCAGCAGGCCTGCGTTGGGTGGCTGGATTGCTTACCGCGGGAATCGTGCTGTTCTCCGGTGGATTGTACGCCGCCGCGCTCAGCGACCTGGATCCATTCATGTGGGCCACGCCCTTTGGGGGGCTGGCCTGGATTGCCGCCTGGCTGCTGCTGGCCTATCTGTTTTGGCGAAAGCCCGGCCGCGGCGCCTAACGGGACAGCCAGTGATGGGACTGCGGGGCGCGGTTCGCCTCCGGAGCGATGGGCACGTTAATCAGCGCCGGTTCCCGCTTGTCCAGGGCTTCCTGGAGGGCCTGTGCCAATTGCTCGGGCGTATCGCAATGGTATCCCGTGCCTCCGAAAGCCTCGATCACTTTGTCGTAGCGGCTGCCGGGTGTGTACACGTTAACCGGCGGTGGCTCGTCCTCCGGCCACCCGGCCACTCCTCGGCCGATGCCGTTATTGGCGAATATAATCCATACGATGGGCAACTTGTAGCGCACCGCCACTTCCACTTCCATGCCGTCGAAGCCGAAAGCGCCATCGCCCATCAGTGCCACTACCGGCTTTTCCGGGTGCACAACCGCCGCAGCCAGGGCAAATCCACAGCCCACGCCCATGGTGCCCCATGTGCCCGCGTCCAGGCGGTGCCGGGGCAGATAATTTTCGATCACGGAGCGGCTGATGTCCATGGTGTTGGAGCCCTCCGCGATGAACAGTGTCTCTCTGGGCAGCAGCTTTTGAATTTCCGACAACGGACGGTAAAAGCCCATGGGCACCTCGCTGGATTCCAGGGCGGGCTGCAATTCATTCTTTTTCTTCTCCACTTCCCCTGCCAGTTCCTTCAGCCAGGGAGCCTTGGGGTCCAGGCGCCAGGGCTCTTCCTCCAGCCGTGCCGCCATCTGCCCCAACACCGCCTTGAGGTCTCCTGCGATGCCGATCGCTGCCGGCACATTGGTGCTCAACTCTTCCGGCGCAATGTCAATCTGCACCACCTTCACGTCCGGCCGGTAGCGCGGTTCAAGGCCGAAATGCATAATCCAGTTGAAGCGCGCCCCGGCCAGCAGAATCGTGTCCGCATTGGCCAGGGCATAGCTGCGTGCCGCCGCCACGGACGCTGGATGATCGTCGGGAACGACCCCTTTTCCCATTGGGGTGGGCAGGAAAGGAATTCCAGTCTGCTCCAGCAACCGGATCAGTTCCGGCGCCGCATCCGCCCATGCGGCCCCCTTGCCTACGATGGCCAAGGGCCGCTCCGCCTCGCGCAGCGCGCGCAATGCCTCGTCCACCAATGCCAGGCTGCTTCCTTCGCGGGGAGGTTCCGCCAATAGCGGAGGGTGTTTGATCAAGCCCTCGTCCACGACTCCGTCGATCACGTCCGCCGGCAGGTCCAGATAGGTGGCGCCCGGCCTGCCGTACCATGCCTGGCGCAGGCCCTGCTCGATCAGGCGCGGGATTTCCTCCACGCGCCTGGCCTGGGCTACCCATTTGCAGAATGGCCGCGCCGCTTCCATCTGGGGGGCCTCCTGAAATGCGCCGCGATTCGCGAGAGGCGAATCCGAGGAGCCACTGATAACCAGCAGGGGCCAGCAGTTGGCTTGGGCGTTTCCCATCGCGGTGATGGCGTTGGTCATTCCGGGCCCCGAAACGGTGAGGGCCACGCCGGGCCGTCTCCGCAGATAGCCGGCACCCTGGGCGGCAAAACAGGCGGCCTGCTCATGACGGGTTCCGATGAAGCGAATCCCCGCCTCCTGGATGCGATGTCCCACCTCCACCACGGGATAACCCACCAGGCCGAACACTTCCTCGACCCCTTGCCGCTTGAGGCACTGGGCAATCAGCACCGCTCCTTTGATCTCCGCCATGGTTCAGGTTACTCCTATTGGCCCGCGCCAGGGGGTGGCGTGGGTAGGTTGACAATCGCACTGGCTCACTGTTCGAGCACAAAATACACACGGCGATTGGCCTTGCCTTTGTTCTCGGACTTGGTAAGAACGAGTTTGCCAATTTCCGATAGTTTGGCTACGTGGCATCCACCGTCGGCCTGTACATCGAAATTGACAATGTCCACAAGCCGCAGTTCGCTGTAGTCGTGGTGAAATGCAGTTTCCAGCTTGAACAGCTCCGGACGCGCCTTGGCTTCCTCGGCCGGGACAAAGGAAATTTCCACTGGCAGGTCCTGTGCGACGAGTGCATTGGAGCGCCTGAAACCCTCTTCCAGCGCCTCTCTGTCGAAAGTCTCGAAGGCAAAATCCACACGGCCCTTTTCCGGCGTGAGTTGATTTCCCGTAACGCGCACGCCGTAATCCTTGAACATTATGCCTGTCAATACGTGGGTGGCCGTGTGGTACCGCATTAGGGTAAAGCGCCGCTGCCAGTCCAATGCGCCCTTTATTGCATCGCCCTGCCGAAGCCCCTGGTGGTCCAGCCTGTGCAGAATGCCTTGCTCGCCATCCAGAGTTTCCATTACCCGGTAGGTCTCTCCGCTCTGGCTGGTCAGCGTGCCCTCGTCCCCTTGCACGCCGCCGCCGGATGGAAAGAAGGCGGTACAATCCAGCATGACCCCATCCGAAGTGGTCTCAATCACTTGGGCGTTAAACTCTTTCAGATAGGCGTCATGCTGATAAAGCCGTTCAGTCATTGCCCCTCTACTCCATGGAAATATGCCGCGAGATCTACCCTGGGCGGGTCCGGCCCGCGGAGACCGGAAATCATCCCGAAGCAGATGATCTACTGTTTTTCCTGAATTTGCTTGACGAACATTTCGCGGGAAAGCACGTAGACCAGATATCCGTTGACACGCGGGGAGAACTTTGCGCGCACCAGGTATTTGTATTCCATGAAGTTGGAATCCGTTTCTTCCAACACGCATTCCACCACGATCACATCCAGGGCCACCATGCTCAGGGCGCTCATTAGCACGTTGGTGCCCGGTTCGAAATAAGTGTCGGAGTGAAATGCCAGCCCGCTCACGGAAATGTCGAGAATGGGGAATGCCTGCGGGCCGATATGGGCATAGATATTAACGTCCTTATCGTGGTCGAAGCGGTAACGGGGCTCGGTGCGCCGTTCGTCAATACCAGGCGGGGCCTGGGCCGCCTTCAACGCTTCCATTTCTCCAAGCACGTCCTCGTCTGGATTGATGCTTTGCAGTTCGGATTTAAGTGAGTCGTACTCCTCTTTCCAGCGTCCTCTTTCTTGTTCTTCATTCCAGACTTTACCTTCTCCATCGCTGGAAAAGTTGTCCTCTTTATTGTGATCGCCCATCGGGTTCATTCTCCCTGATTCCCCATAAATAGGTAACCGGTGCGGTAATGCTGGAATGCAGACTTCCTGCACCAATAGCACTAACGGGAGCATATTTCCACTCCGCCACTATTCGGCGGGGAGGCGTTAACGTCCTAATGCGCGCTTTGCAGGGGCCGGTGGCGCACCATTTGCTCTCACAATTTCAGTTCGGCCAGCAGGTTTCTCCAGCCTGCAATTTCCCGGGATGGCTGGAACATGGGGGCCAGCCTAGCCATGTGCCGCTGCAGCGCTCTCAAGAAGGCAGCATCGTCTTCGGCGCGCGTCAGCAGTTCCCGCAGTTCTCCCGTGTCACCCACCCTGAAATAACCAGGATAGCTGTCACCCAGCAGGCCCACCGTGCCTGGAATTTTCGAGGCCAGGACGGGCAATCCCGCGGCGCCCGCCTCCGAGATCACATTCGCGCCACCTTCCATGCGGGAAGACAGCACCATCAACCTGCATGCGGCCAGCAGCCTCCGTACCCGCCAACGGGGCAATTCCCCCAGCCAGCTGTAACGGGAATTCGTCTGCGCTTCCCGTTTGGCCTTGCGTTCCATCTGCGGATTTAGGGCTTTCCCTGCGTGCAGCACGCGGATGCGTGAAGAGGCGGGCAATCCCCGCACGGCCATTGCGGCCCGGAACGGGTCTTTCTCCTCGCGCAAATGGCCGACCACACACACTGGAAAGCCCGTGTGCGGGGGCTTGACCCCTGCTGGAGGGGCCTGGGCAGATTGCACAATCACGCGCAGTTTACCCCGCACCGCGCGGGGCAACTCGCGGCTGGCCAAGGGCTGCAGGGCAACCAACCGGGTGGCCATCCGCAACGACGCCCGGGCCTCCTCGCTGTTTTGCATGTCCCTGTACAGATCGGTGCCTGTCAAGGCCAGCACCAGCGGCGCCCTGGGATAGTGATCCCGGTAGGCGCGCAAGGCGGCATGACTGCGCCGGGCGTGGAGGGCGATCATCAGATCGCAGCGCTGGGCGTCATAGGTCTGGGCCAGGGTCACACGATGGCCCAGACCCTCCAGGATGCCGCGCCAGCGGAGGGCCGTAACCCGGTTGCCATGACGGGTGCGGGGCGGGGCGGGCGTAATCATGATGATTTTCATGGAGCGTGCCCTGGACGAGGAAACCGCCCCGCTGGCGGGGCTGAGAGGGAGCCGGAATGACTGGGCACGGGTCTGGCCGCCGCTACTGGGAGCAGGTGCGGAATCCGGCGAACACGTCGCTCCGATCCGGCATGAAGAAATTGCGCCAGGTGTTGCGTATCATGCGGGAGCGGGTGGCCCAGCTGCCGCCTCGCAGCACTTTGTGATACCCAAACCAGGGTGCGGAATACTCCCGGTAGGGATCGACCACAAAGCCGGGATAGGGATAGAAGGCGTCGGCGGTCCATTCCCACACATTACCCAGCATTTGCCGGCAGCCATGGGCGCTATCTCCATCCGGCAAGGCCGCTACGTCCGCCGGTGCGGTGGAATGACAATCCAGGTTGGCGTGTTGGGGTGTGGGCGCCGCATCACCCCAGGGATAGCGGCGCTTTTCGCCAAGCAGGGAGCCGTTGGCGGCGGGCACCGTGGCCGCGGCCAGCTCCCACTCGGCCTCTGTGGGCAGTCTGCGTCCGGCCCAATTGCAATAGGCCTCCGCTTCAAACCAGTTGACGTGCAGCGCCGGCTGATGCTCCCGTATCGGCTCCCAGCGGTCGAAGCGGCGGCAGCGCCAGCCGCCCCCCCTGCCGGGACGCCAGTAAACTGGGTGCTTCGCGCGGGAATTGCCCAGCCAGAGCCGGCCCCGGATGCTCCAGAATTGTTCGCTGCGGTAACCCCCCGCTTCCACGAACTGAGCAAATTCGCCATTGGTGACAGCTGCGCGGGCGATGTGGAACGGCGCTACGTCCACGGGATGCGCCCATTTCTCGTTGTCGAAAACGTAGGGCATGTCCTGGCTGCCGCCCAGCATATAGCCTTGCGCGCCGGGCACCTCCACATCGCCCGGCAAGGGCCCCGCCGGTTCCGCTTCCGGCGGCGGTTCCACAGCCCTGGCCTGCAAGGTTGGAGCGGAATAGCGCTGGGTCTGGCGGTCATGGATCATGGCCTCGTCGTGCATGTCCTCATGAAACACAGACAGCCTGTTGTAGTAAGTGGCCTCCTCACCAAGTGCCGTGTCGCGCACGGTCTCCAACACGTTCTCCAATACCTCCGCCGCATAAGCGAGCGTACTTTCCCGCCCGGGCATGGCAAGGTCCCAGCGGATTTCGTGGGCCACTTCAAAGGAATCGTAGAGTGCGTCCACCTCCGGCCGCAAGGTGGGACGTCCGTTCAGGTGGCGCAGCACCCATCTTTCCTGGAACCAGGCGATATGGCCTACGTGCCAGATCATGGGATTTACCGTGGCCACTATTTTCCCAAGCAACTGTTCATCGGTCAGGTCTTCCACCAAATGGAAAGTGAAGTCCCGAGCGTCGCGCACCCAACGCGTCAGTTCCTCTTCCGCCGCGGCTTTGCAGGCCAAATCCATCGGTATTCCATCCTGCGGGATCCAGGGGCGCCCCGTGGCGGGTTTCGCCAAAAGTTTCGTGGCCGGGCGGAGCACCACCCGTACCGCCGCTTATTACAAAGGTTTCAGATCACCCAGCAAAGTTGGCAGGAGTTCCGAAACCGTGGGATGGATGTGTACCGCGCGGGTCACCGTCGTATAGGGCGCCTTGGCATACATCAGATCCAGCAGGGAGTGGGCTATCTCGTCGCCCCCGATACCCAGCAAGGCCGCACCCAGTATCTCCTTACTCTCCGCATCCACCACCACTTTCATAAAGCCCTGGGTTTCGCCGCGTTCCCGGGCACGGGCCACTCGCTCCATCTGCATTGTCCCCACCAGGGCCTTGCGTCCCGATTCCCGCACCTGCTGCTCCGTCATGCCGGCCCGCCCCAGCGGGGGGTCGATAAAAAGACCGTAGCAGATGATGCGGTCCGCCACGCTGCGCGGGTCGTTGTCGAACAGATTGGCCGCCACGATCTCATAATCGTTGTAGGAAGTATGGGTAAAAGCGCCCAGGCCATTGCAATCTCCGATGGCCCAGATGCCTTCTACGTTGGTGCGCAACTGGTTGTCCACCGTGATCATTCCCTGGGGATTGGTGGCCACCCCGGCCTTGTCGAGGCCGAGGTCATCGGTATTGGGGCGGCGTCCTACGGCAACCAGCAGATGGGAGCCGGCAAGGTCTTCCTCGCCGCCCGCGCCATTCAGTTTGACCGAAATGCCGCCGCTCTGCTGCCCGGCTTCCGCCAGGGTGGTGTCAAGCCGGATGTCGATGCCCTCATTTTCCAGTATTTTCTTGATGGCATCGGAGATATCTTCATCTTCCCGTGGGATCAGGCGGGGTCCTTGTTCCACCACCGTTACCTTGCTCCCGAAGCGCCGGTATATCTGGGAGAATTCCAGGCCGATATAGCTGCCGCCGAGCACAATCAGGTGCTCGGGCACCGCTTCCAATTCCAGCATGCTGGAGTTGGTGAGGTACTTGATACTGTCCAGACCTGGCACCGGCGGCACCATGGCCCGCGCACCCACGTTAATGAAAATCTTATCAGCTTCGAGCACCTCTCCGTTCACACTTACCGTATTTGGGCTTTCCAGGCGGCCATGGCCCTGGAAAATCGTACCGTTGTCCAGATTCTTCATCCAGTTGGTGACGCCGGTGTTGGAACGCTCCACAATTTCGTCTTTGCGGGCCTTGACCCGCTTCATGTCCACCCGGATCGGCGAGTCGATCATGACGCCGAATTCCGCGCCTCGGTTGGCCATGTATGCTGCCCTGGCGCTAGCCACCAAGGTTTTTGTGGGAATTCAACCTGTATTGACACAGGTGCCGCCGAATTTATCTCTCTCGATGACAGCCACCTGCATGCCCTCCTGGCTCAGGCGGGATGCCAGAGAGGGGCCCGACTGGCCGGTGCCGATTACGATTGCGTCGAACTTGGTTGTCATATTGCTCCTTTCTTCGCCCCTCAGGCCGGCTGCCTAGGCAGGACCGGCCGGCGTGGCGGGGGCGCTTGTTGATCGATTCCCTTCCCCTGTCCGGTACCGGAGTTGAAGCACAAATGAGGGTGCCGAACTGGAATTTGAGACGTTAAACTAATTTGATGCCGGTACAGTTACCACGAAATTTTTTGGAAGTCGCGGCTTTATTGACCCCATGGCGGACGGGACAGCACATGGCGCGGGTTGACCGGTGGCAGCACCCCCCGCGGCGTGGTTTGAGGGCCGAATTGCTTGTGTTCCAGGAGTATTACCTATATTAATTTGAGTTCTGTAACCACAACCACGCCGCGCTGAATTCAAATCCGTGAGGCGATCAAAAAATACGGGCGGACTCTCCAGGATAGCCGGTTATGCCCTCCACAATCGCGTTTTCTAGCCAAAAGGGCGGTGTCGGAAAAACCACCTCCGCGGTAAATCTGGCCATGGCCTTTGCCGTGGGCGGCTACCGGGTATTGTTGATTGACCTCGACCCGCAAGGGTCGGTGCGTTATTCCTTCGGCATCAAGGAGGCCGCTGAGCGTGGAACCCATCAACTGCTGACGGACCCTTCCGTGCCCCTGCGGGACCTGCGCATGTCCGCCGATGGACAGGGCCTGGATTATGTCCTGTCCAACATCGATACCCTGAAGCACGAGCGGGAACTGGCGGAGAAAATCGGAGACCTGACCAGCCTCAAACGGCGGCTGGACGAGGAAGCCCAGGATTACGATTTTGTATTGCTGGATTCTCCACCATCCACAGGCATTCTGGCCCTTAATGCCATGACCGCCGCCGACTATGTAATTCTGCCCCTGCAATGCGAGTCGTTGGCCATCAAGTCCCTGAAGCGATTTCTGCACTCTTTCCGGGAATTGCAGATGACCCACAACCCGGACCTGCGCATCGCCGGAATTCTGATGACCATGTACAACCGCCGCCTGGCCGTGCACCGCAAAATCTGCCGGCAAATGTACGAGACTTTGTTCGATTCCGTATTTTCCACCATCATTCCCCAGGCCAAGGAAATCGCCGAAGCCAGCGCCATAGGCCAATCGGTGATTACCTATAACGTCAATTCCATTGGCGCAACGGCCTATATTCGGCTGGCCAAGGAGATGCTCGATCGCTTTGGGTTCAGGCCGGAACTTGCCGTCAAGTAACGCCATGCGCGGCACCAGATCCCAGGGCAGGTCATTCGCCCTGCAACTGCTTTACCAAGCCGAAATGAATGAAGAATTGGCGGAGGCGTCCGCCAGCCGATTCTGGGAAGAGCAACATCCTTCCCGGAAGGCCAGAGCCTTTGCCGAGGCGTTGGTGGAAGCCACTCTGTCGCACATGTCCGAGATCGACGCCAGGCTGGGCAAGGAATTGGAGCATTGGAAGCTGGGCCGTCTCTCGGTTGTGGTGCGCAACCTGTTGCGTATGGCCGTGTGCGAGATGCTGGTGGTGGGTGAAGTGCCGTTTCCCGTGGTGATTGACGAATCGGTGGAGTTGGCCCGTAGATTCATGGACGAGGAGTCCGCCCGATTCGTGAACAGTGTGCTGGAAAAATGCTGGATAAATGCATCCGCCGCTCAAGGCGGCGCGCCCGCATCCCAGGAGGGCGCCTAGGCAGAATCCTAGGCAGAGTCTATCGCCATGCGCGGAAGTCTGCCCACAAGGCAGGGCCGCGGGTATTGGCTAGAAATGGTGGGCAATGGCGAAATTGAGAGCAGGAAAGACTAAGACGGAGCCGGTTCGTCTGGAGGCGCGTCAGCACATGGTGGACTACCTGATGGGCGCCAGCGCTCCGTGCAGTGACGAGACCTATGATGTCCTGATCGCGAAAGTGCTGAAATTCGAGGCGGGCAATCCGGCATTGAGGGACTGGGACTCTCCCACCACCCATGTGATTGCTCCGTCCCAGGAAGCCTTCGGTACCCGCCGCCACTCTTCGCCCATGCTCAGCCTGGCCAACGCCTATTCCGGAGAGGAGTTGGACGAGTGGGAGGCGGGATTGCGGCGGCTGCTGCCGAATGCGGCACCCACCTACAGGGCGGAGTTGAAGATTGACGGGCTGGCGGTCGCTGTGCACTACGCGCAGGGCCAGTTGGCCTATGCGGTCACTCGCGGCGACGGCACGGTCGGCGAGGATGTGACCCGCAACATCAAGACCATCCGTGGTTTGCCCCATAATCTCGCAGAGCCCCTCACTCTGGAAGTGCGGGGAGAGGTCTACTACTCCCTCAGCAATTTCGCCACGCTTAACCAGGAGCGAGAGCGCCTTGGGGAGCCCCAGTTCAAGAATCCCCGTAATGCCGCGGCAGGCACCCTGCGCATGCAGGATACGACCGAGGTGGGACAGCGCGCCCTGAATATTTTCTTGTACGGCCTGTCCTCCCCCCACGGCCTGCCCACCCACAGCGAAGCCATGACATGGCTGAAGGTACTGGGTTTACCCACGGAGGAGCACGCCCGCCACTTCGAGTCGTTGGAGCAACTGAAGCAATTCTATGAGGAGTGGAAAACGCGGCGCGGGGAGTTGGACTTCCAGATCGATGGTATCGTGGTCAAGGTGGATGAATTGGCCCTAAGGGATCAACTGGGCAGCACCTCCAAATCTCCCCGCTGGGCCGTGGCGCTCAAGTTCAGCGCGGAACAGGCCAGCACCGTGCTGAAGGATTTGGAAATCGGCGTGGGCCGCACGGGGGTGCTCACGCCGATCGCGCTGCTGGAGCCCGTGCAGCTTGCGGGCACCACGGTCTCCCGGGCCACCTTGCACAATTACGATCAGATCGGCCGCTTGCACCTGAAATTGGGGGATGTGGTGTACCTGGAGAAAGGCGGCGACATAATTCCCAAAGTGATCGGGGTGGATATACAGGCCCGCGCCACGGGAACGCGCCAGGAAATTCTTCCGCCGAAGCACTGTCCGTCCTGTGGAAACGCGGTGGTGAGCCTGGAAGGGGAGGTGGATTTGTATTGCGTCAATCCGCTTTGCCCGCACCAGCGCGCCGAGCGCATCCGCCATTTTGTCTCACGGCGCGCCATGGACATAGAATCCCTCGGCCCCGCCTTGATCGAGCAACTGCTTGGCAGGAACCTGATTGCTACGTTCGCCGATCTGTACTGCCTTGAGGCCACACAGTTGGCCGAACTGGACCGCATGGCGGAAAAATCCGCGGCCAATGTGATTGCCGCGATTGAGGCATCGAAGACGCGCCCCCTGGACAGGTTCATTTTCGGGTTGGGTATCCGCTACGTGGGAGAGCGCGCGGCGCGCGTGCTGGCCCGGCACTTCAAATCACTCGATGCGCTGCAGGAGGCGGCGGTGGAGGATCTCACCGATATTAACGATATTGGGGCCGTTACGGCGCGGAGCCTGCACGCCTTTATTTCGGATGACGCCCAGTGGGGACTGGTGCAGGACGCGCTGCGGGCGGGCGTAAATCCGAGCCCCATTGAGGATGGTGGCGGCGCGGCCACGGCGCTCACTGGGAAAGCCGTGGTGATCACCGGCACACTGTCGATTTCCCGTGGGCGTTGGAAGACCATGCTGGAAAACGCGGGCGCCACCGTTACCGGTTCGGTATCGAAGAAAACCGGCTACGTGCTGGCAGGTGCCAATCCCGGCTCCAAACTGGATGCGGCGGAACGGCTCGCAGTGCCGGTGATCGATGAGGATGAAATGACCCGGTTGCTGGAGACATAATGAAAAAAATCGCCATCGTTGGTGCAGGGGAAATCGGTGCATTTATCGCAGAGCGGCTCAACGCAGAGAAGTTTGACGTCACTGTGATTGACCGTAATCCGGAGGTGCTTTCCAATCTGCAAAACACCCTGGATGTGGCCGGGGTGCAGGGGAATGCCACCAATATCAAGGATTTGATCAACGCCGATATCCAAGACGCGGACTTGTTTATCGCCACCACGCGCCAGGATGAGACGAATTTGGTGTCCTGTCTGCTCTCCCGTGAGCTTAAGATTCCGCACAACATTGCCGTTACGCGTTATCTGGGGTCCAGGGACAAAGTTTTCAACGTCGACAATGCGCCCCTGGGTATCGACATGGTGGTCAATACCAGCGAAGTGGTGAAGGACGAAATCATGGACGTGGTGGAAACCACCGGCCCCAGCGAAGTTGCCACCTTCGCCGAGGGCCAGATTATTTTGATCGGCTATCAGATAAGCGCCGATTCGCACCTGATCGACAAGAAAATTTCCGACGTGGCCGGTAAGGGTACCGATCTTAAATTTTTTGTGGGCAGCATGGTACGGAACAACAAGTTAATGACGCCCACCGCGGATACGGTGTTGGAACGTGACGATTATCTCTATCTGATCACTATAGAGAAGCACATGCAGGAGCTCAACGCGGTACTGCATGTGGAAACCATCAAGTCCCGCACCGCAATTGTCTATGGGGACAATTACCTGTCCCAATTACTGGCCGGGGCGCTGCTCAATCGCCATTTTCAAGTCACCATGCTGGCCGCCACGGAGGGAAAAGCGGATTTTCTCAAACAGTATTTTGCAAACCGCCGCCATTTTCATGTGGAGGTGGGGGAAGGCACCGAAGCGCGTCTGTTGCGCAGAGTCAAAGCGCCGGCCACCAGTTTGTTCGTGGCCACCAAGAGCGATGATGCGAGCAATCTGACCGGTTGCCTGGTAGCCAAAAACCTGGGTGTCGGCAAGACGGTCGCTTCCATCAAGCGCAACGACATCATGCTGCTTTGCCCTCAGGCCGGAGTGGACGCGAACATTGCGCCGCGTCTGGCCACAGCCAAGGTAATTCAGAAGGTGGTGCACGAGAACAGGGTGCTGGACTACCGGGCGGTCTCCCGTACGAATCTGGAAGTGATCGAGTTGGAGGTCAAAGGCAAGTGCGGATGCACCAAAGCGCCCATTGGAAAATTGAAACTGCCTGAGGGGGTGATTATCGGGGGGATTGTTTCCGACGGAGTGCCTTCGCTGCCCAATTCCGGATACACACTCAAAGCGGGGGATAAAGCCATCGTGCTTACCCTGCCCGAGCATATCGTCAAGGTGGAAACTCTCTTCGGAGAGTAGCCGCGGCCGGGGCGCCCGGCCGACGGCCGCGCCACGGCTATTGGTAAAACAGTGGCGCGGAGAAGGTCATTTTCTGTGCGGCGATATCGTAAACCAGGGAATCCCCCTGGTGAATGCCGTTCCTGGTTTTCACCCACACTTCCCCAAGGGCCAGCAAGCGATTTTTCTTCTCTTCGAATTCAACGCGCTGGCTGTGGATTTCCGAGCCGTCCCGGTCCACCATCCGCACTTTTCCTATCAGCACGAGTGTGTCTTTCTTTTCGGCCAGCAGGGCC
Organism: SAR324 cluster bacterium; assembly: GCA_027297205.1. Classification (GTDB taxonomy): domain Bacteria; phylum SAR324; class SAR324; order SAR324; family JACQKK01; genus JAPUIH01. The sequence goes on from JAPUIH010000028.1 coordinate 16,744, forward strand.
TTTTCCGCTCGTCCTTCCAGAAGCGTCGAGCTGGGGTCGGCTTTCGTTGCCGTAAATACCTTGAAGCGCACGGTAGTCAACTCCGCCGTATTGGCGGTCTCATCGTATTTCAAACTATTGGCGAACAGCTCGTATTTGAGCAGAGAGCCATTGTGCTGGCGGATGGACACCTTCCTCAGGGCCAGCACGTTGGTGGGAATGTCTTCCCGGGGCCAATTGGGTTGTGGGGAATTCTGCACAGTGAGCAGATAAATTGCCCCCGACCCGAAAGCCATGAATGTGAGGAACAGTAGCAGCCTTCCCATTGGGTGCTCTGCGTAGGGTCGGTGCTACTGGGGGGCGCTTCCGGAATTGCGTGACTGCAGGGCGGAAGCGGCCGTGAGCGCGTGGCTGAAATCTTCCATGCGCACAGTGAACTGCTCAATCATTCGTTCCACCTTGTCGCCATGAGCGGCGATGTAGCTTTGCAGCCGCTCAAAGCCCGTGCGTCGGCAGAGGGTGGTCAGGTCCGCACCACTCATTCCCTCCGTGCGGCGGGCCAACTCTTCCAGCCGCACGTCGGCATCCAGTTTCATATCGGCGGTGTGAATGGCCAGGATTTCCAGCCGTTCCTGCTCGTCCGGTAATTCCAATTCTATCACGATGCCGAAGCGGCTGGGGTTTAATAGCGCGGGCTCCACCAGATCCAGGCGGTTGGTGGCTCCTATGACCACCACCTCGCTGAACTTCTCCAGGCCGTCCATTTCGCTCAAGAACTGCCCGATTAGGCGTTCCCGGCCTCCCGCGTCATGGCTTTGCCCGCGGCGGGGGAATATGGTGTCCAATTCATCGAAGAACAAAATACAAGGGGAGGCTTGCTTGCCCTTGATGAACACCTGGCGCAGGGCCTTTTCCGATTCCCCCACCCACTTGGAAAACAGAGCCGCGGCATCCACGGTAATAAAGCTGAAGCCCCCTTCGGTGGCCAGGGCCCGCACCAGCAGGGTTTTTCCGCTTCCCGGTGGGCCGCTCAGCATGATTCCCCTGGGGGCCGTGGCGCCAGCGGCCTTGCTCAAGTTGGGATACAGTCGTGGCAGCTCGACCGTGGAGCGCAGCAGCGCCTTGCCCGCATGCAGGCCGCCCACCTCTTCCCATTTCACATTGGGCCGTTCAGCGAAAAACTCCCTGGTGGCGGTAGGCTCAATGCCCTTGAAGGCATCGAAGAAATGGTGCATGGAGATGGAGGTTTCTCCGGCCAGTTCCGAGATTTCCTTCTCCGCGAAGTCCTCCCGCTCCAGCACGTCCTTCAGCGCGGACATGCCCGCTTCCTTGCACAGCACCTCCAGATCCGCGCCGACGAATCCATGGGTGATTTCCGCCAACCGCTCCATGTCCACGTCATCGGCCAGGGGCATGCCGCGGGAATGAATTTTCAGGATTTGCAGCCGCCCTGGCCGGTTGGGTACTTTTACCACTACTTCCCGGTCGAAGCGGCCCGGACGGCGCAGGGCATGGTCCAACAATTCGGGCACATTGGTGGCCCCGATGATCACCACCTCCCCGCGGGAGACCATCCCGTCCATCAGGGCCAGCAGTTGGGCCACCACCCGTTTTTCCACCTCGCCCGCGACTTCAGTGCGCTTGGGTGCGATGGCGTCAATCTCGTCGATGAAGATGATACTGGGTGCGCGGCGCTGCGCCTCCTCGAAAATTTCGCGCAGCTTGGCTTCGCTTTCGCCGTAAAACTTGTGGATTACCTCCGGTCCGTTGATGCGGATGAAGTGCGCGTTAACCTCGCTGGCGATGGCGCGGGCGATCGTGGTTTTCCCGGTGCCCGGAGGGCCGTACAGCAGCACCCCTTTGGGAGGCTCGATGCGCAGTTGCGCCAGCAACTCCGGGTATTTCATGGGCAATTCGATCATTTCCCGGATTCGAGTCAACTCCTCTTGCAACCCGCCGATATCCTCGTATTTCACCGAGGATTTGATCTCCAGGCTGGTGCGTACCTGTTCCTGGATGCGTACGTCGGTGTGCAGTACGGCGATGCATCCCGCACCTTCCGGCTCGAAAGCGGCCACCTGGAATTGTGTGCCCTTGCGGGAATGGAGGGGTACCATGACTTTGTCCCCCAAGGTCAGGATCCGCCCCGCCAGTACTTCGCGAATGCGCCGCACTTCCGCCGGACCGTAGCTGGCCTTCTCCAGGGGGGTAATGAGCAGGGTTTGGGCATAGGGTGGGTCGCAGGGCGTGATGCGGATCCGGTCGTCTAGGCTGATGCCCGTATTTTCGCGAATCAGCCCGTCCATTTGAATGATGAGGCGCTGTCCGCTCTCCTCCTGCAGGGGCAACAGGCGGGCCATGGTGTTGCGCTCGCCTTCGATGAGCACCGCACCTCCCGGTTGTACGCCCAACGCGGCCATGGTTGCTTCGCTGGTGCGCACCACGCCCTGCTCTACGTCTTCTAGATGGGCCTCCACCACACGCAGCCGGGGTCCTACCGCGGCTGCAAGGTCTTCCACCAGGTATTTGTCGAAGGGAACGGTCATGCGGCCTGCCGTTGCTCCGGAGAAGTTTAAAATTTACTCGCAAGCGGCCCTGGAATAAAGCCAATGATAGGCGATTCCCCAAGGGGTTGGCAACCAGGCTCCATCGCGGTTCGCCCGGTGGTGATTGCAATGGCCTCGGCTCTGCGGGTAAGCTGGTTGCGCCCCGTACCTCGAGGGGTGCCTGCACTACTGCAATTCCCAAGATTCGGCGCTACGTGAAACTGCTTCTTACCTCCCTGATCCTGATTACATTATCGGTCATCGCGGATCAGGGATCCAAGATCTGGGTGCGCATAAACGTAAATCCCTATGAGTCATCAACCCTGCTGCCGAATTTGCTGGAACTGACCCATGTGCAGAACAAAGGCGTCAGCTTCAGCTTTCTGGGCAATATTGCAGACTCCATGCGCGTGCCCCTGCTGATAGTAATCTCCCTGCTGGCAATGGCATTACTGACCTATTACTGGTGGCGGCAACGTCACCAGCTGAACGCCCTATCTCATTTGGCCTTTCAACTGATCCTGGGAGGCGCAATTGGGAATCTAATCGACCGCACCTTGTTTGGCGCGGTGACGGATTTCCTGCACTTTCGATTCTATTCCATCAGCTTTTTCGTGAACAACCTGGCGGATATTTTAATCAGTGCCGGAGTGGTGATTTATCTGTTGGGGATGTTGCAAGCGAGTAATAGACAGCGGGAGAGCTAGCCGCCTTGGCCTGGAGGTCGGCGCCTCCGGGCCGTAATGGGCGGAGTGTATCAGCAGGGCGGCGGGGAGCGGCGCTCAGGGTTTCTTCACCGCCACGAATTGCGTCATTTGTCCCAATTGCAGAAGGAACAACACCTGCTTGCCCTTGGGGGCACTGCCGTAGATCCTGCGGAAATCCTGAATATTGCGGACGTGCTTGCGGTCCACCTCGACGATCAAGGATCGTGGCCGGAGATTGGCCTCCGCCGCGGGGCTGTTGGGCTTCACCTCCACGATCAGCACCCCGGACAGTCCCACATATCCCAGTTGTTCGGCCAACTCCCGGGTCAGCGGCCGCAGTACCAACCCCAGTTCTCGCTCCGGTGACGCGTCACTCTCTCTTCCCTGCCGGCCCGGCCCGGGTGCGCGCCGTCCGCTGATCGCGGCGCGCATGTCCTCGGGTTGCTCACCAACCTTGACCATCAGTTTCATGTCTTCGCCATCCCTGGTCAGATTCACCGGGACGGATGTGCCGGGCTTCACGGCGGCAACCGCATTGCGCAGTTCGTTCGAATCTGTCACCGCTCTCTGGTTGAATTTGGTAATCACGTCCCCCTGCAGGATTCCGGATTTCCCGGCAGGAGTGTCTTCGCCCACATTGGCGATCAGCACGCCGCTCTTAACCTTAATATCCAAGGCCTCCGCTATTTCCTGGGTGACGTTCTGAATGACCACGCCCAGAAAGCCCCGCGTAACCTTCCCCGTATCAATGAGGGACTGCATAACGCTGCGCACCATGTTGATCGGTATGGCAAATCCAATGCCTTGATTGCCCCCGGTACGGCTGAAAATGGCCGTGTTCACACCCACCAGCTCTCCTTTCAGGTTAACAAGCGGGCCCCCGCTGTTGCCCGGATTGATGGATGCATCGGTCTGGATGAAGTCCTCGTAGTCGGTCAGGCCTACCTGAGAACGGCCCTTGGCGCTGACGATTCCCGCGGTGATGGTCTGTTCCAGGCCAAAGGGATTTCCGATGGCGATCACCGATTCTCCCACCTCCAGTTCGTCCGAGTCGCCGAAATTTGCCACGGGCAGATCCTTGCCTTCAATCTTGATCACGGCAAGGTCCGTTGGCCGGTCCGCACCCACCAGTTTCGCTTCGAATTGTCTGCCGTCGGGCAGCTTCACGGTTATTTTGTCGGCCCCTGCCACGACATGGTTGTTGGTGATAATATATCCGCGTTTGTCCACGATGGAGCCGGAGCCCAGTCCCCGCTGTTTGAATTCCCTGGGCATGCGCGGCTGAAAAAAGCGCCGGAAGAACTCGTCATCGAAGAAATCCTGGGATGGCTCCTGTGGCTGCTCCGAGCCCTTTACGGTCTTTTCCACCCGGATATGCACCACGGCGGGACTGATCCTCTTGATGATGGCCGCACGGGCCTTGGATGCGCGCTGCAGCGCTTTGATGTCATCGGTCACGTCCGCCATGGCGGCCCCGGAAAAGGCGCCGATACCCAGTACAATCGCCAGTGCCGTGGCGATAAGACAGCCGCGAGCTTTTAATACGTTCACGTTCTCAAACTCCAGACAGATGTTATTGCGTATACCAAGTGCCACGCCAGCCGGGCACCGGAAATTCGGCTGCTCCGGACGAGTCCGGCAAGGCGGTGAATTCCGGCTGGCGGCGGCGCCATCTAATTTGATAGATCGATCCTGGGGCGATATCGTTCAATCGCCTATCCAACCAGTTTAATGAAGGGCGCGGATTTGTTCAACGGAAAGCATGCGCGGCCATGCTCTTGAGTTTCTGCGCGCTCCCCGGCTATCGCCGCCGGCTAGCCTGTCATCCAGTACCAGGCCGCGCTTACGGCGTGGTTGATGGGTGTGATCAACAGCTCGGGAAGCAGGTCGTGCTGAAACTCCGCCCATTGTCCTCGCGAATGGTAACGGGAGATCAGCACAAAATGTATCCATCGCCATGAGGCCACGGCGTACAGAAGCCATGCCGCCGATGCCAGGAACATATTTAATTGGGGTTTCCATCTGGCCAATGCGCGCAGTCCCGCGGCGATGAACAAGGTCGTCATGAACAGCCACAGCAGGTAGGGGGTAAACCAGCCGATGTGGCTGTAGCTCCCGAATCGGACCACCGCGGGCCAGAAAATCGGCATGGACCAGCCGGGCGTGAAGAAATCGCCGAACAGGTGGATTATTGTGCCAATCCACAAACCGCCGGTCAGCCAAAGATAGGCCGCCAGCGCCGAGCCGCCTTCACGGCGGGAGGCCAAGGGGCGGTACAGCAATGCGGCAACCAGCAGTGCCATCAGCAACCCGCCCAGCAGGGAATGTGACGCCGCGCGGTGACCGTACCAAACCCCGCTAAAATATTCCGCCCGGCCCAGCAGCAACTTGCTCAGAATGTCCGCATCGGGCAAGGCCGCCCCCAGCAAGAATGCCCAACCCAGGGATCTTTCGGAAATGGCGCTATGCTTTTTCAGCGCCGGCATGACCGTACGCGCACATACGTAGGCGCTCAACCCGTGATTGATTGTAATCATGGACAGTCCTGCTTCCTGCGACCTTGGAACGTCCCCGGGTAGCGTGAAATCCCCGTGCTGCCGATTCGCGCTCCCATTTTCACACCGCGCCTTGTAAGATATGACCCAGCCCGGCGGCCGCCGCATTATACCCGATGGCGTGGGAGGAGAGTAATAATAGAATTATTCGCCGCTTTTTCCTTGCCCGCACCGGTACGGTGCGGCGGATGCTTACGAATCGTGCATAAACCGGGAGATTCGCCTTGAAGGATGTCCTTGACCAGTTGCGGAAGACCAGTGTCCTCGTGATCGGCGACCTGATGGTGGACAATTACCAATGGGGCAAGGTGGAGCGTATTTCGCCGGAAGCGCCGGTGCCCGTGGTGAAAATTCAGAGTGAGGAACTGCGGCTGGGCGGGGCGGCCAACGTGGTGAGCAACCTGGCCGCCCTGGGTTGCCAGGTGGGGGTGTGCGGGCTGATCGGCGACGACGCCATGGGCGTGAAAATCTCCGCAATGCTTGACGGGATGGGCGTGGACCGCACCGGGCTGATTACCGACCCGCATCGTCCAACCATCGAAAAGACCCGCATCATGGCCCAGAACCAGCAGATGCTGCGCTATGACCGTGAGCAGACCGGCCCACCGGCGGACGCCGTGGCCGAGCAGGCCGCTAATTATCTGGAACGGCATGCGCAGTCCTACGACGGCATCATTGTCTCGGACTACGGCAAGGGGCTGATCAGTAAGGAATTGCTGGGGGCGCTGAATTCAGGAAAGTCCAAGCCGCCGGTCTTCGTGGATCCGAAGGGAATGAATTATGGGCTTTATCGCGGGGCCGCCTGCCTCACCCCCAACGAGCAGGAGGCCGCCCTTGCTTCCCGCATCGCCATATCGGACGACGCGTCGGCCCTGGAGGCCGGCCGGGCGTTGATGAATGAACTTAAGCTGCTTCATCTCTGCATCACCCGCGGTGCGGGGGGCGTGCTGGCCATGACGGGAGGAGAGCATCGCTTTCTCCCGGCGCGGGCGAGGGAAGTGTTCGATGTTACCGGGGCGGGAGATACTTTCATCAGTGTGGCGGCGGCCCTCAGCTTTTCCGGGCACCCCTTCTTTGAGTGCGTAGAGATGGCCAACCTCGCCGCCGGAGTGGTGGTGGGCAAGCTGGGCACTGCCGCCGTTACGCCCCATGAAATTCTTGGTGCCGCGGAAGGCGGAGCGAAGTACTACACAGCGCTTGAAATTGTGGAGTTGGCCGCCTCCCTGCACGCCCAGTCCAAGCGCATTGTGTTCACCAACGGCTGCTTTGATCTGATTCATACCGGGCATATCCAGTACCTGCAGGCCTCCCGTGCTTTGGGAGACGTGCTGATTATTGGTCTAAATTCCGATGCGTCGGTGCGGCGCCTGAAAGGGCCGGAGCGCCCGCTGATCGGCGAGGCGGATCGCGCGCATCTGCTGGGTGCATTGTCATGCGTGGATTACGTGGTGGTGTTCGACGATGACGACCCGTTGGAACTGATCCGTGGTATTCGGCCCGATCTGCTAACCAAGGGGGCAGACTACACCGTGGAAACCGTCGTGGGTCACGATATGCTGTCAGAATGGGGTGGCGAGGTGCGTCTGATTCCCCTCGTCGAAGATCGCTCCACTTCGAGACTGATCGAGAAACTCGCGAAGCAGAGCCGGGGCTAGAGTTTTCCTACAACCCTCCGAGTAGTCAGTGGGCTGCAATTCCGGCCTGCGTTGCCGAGGAAGAGATGAAAATTGACAGGATGGACCATCTTGTGCTGACGGTGAAAGACCTCGCCGCCAACTGTGAGTTTTACTCCGGTGTGCTGGGCATGCAAGTCATCAATTTTGGCGAAGGGCGCACCGCACTGCGTTTCGGCAACCAGAAAATGAATCTCCACGAGGCGGGCCGGGAATTTTCTCCCAGGGCACGCACCCCCACCCCCGGCTCGGGCGATCTTTGTTTCATCACCAGTGTTCCCATGGCGCAGGTGATCGAACATCTGCGTGGTTGCGGCACGGAAATCGTCGAGGGCCCGGGACCGCGCACCGGCGCCCGGCGGATGCTGGATTCCGTCTATATCCGCGACCCCGACGACAATCTAATCGAAATCTCCAACGAAACTTCCGAGCCCAGCTAAGACAGCTTGTGGGACCCTCGCCACGGGTTGAGGCGGGGGGTGATCGGCGCGGTTGGGCCACGAATGGGGCAATGCCTCATTCACCTGCGCGGCAAGGAATCCAGAAACCCGCTCAGCCAGGCGTAGTAGGCGGGCCCGGGAACAAGGTAGGTGTCGTTGTGGCTTCCTCCCTGCACCGGCTGAAAGCGCTTGCGGGAGGAGGCGGCTTCGTCGAAAATCCGCTTGCCCATCACAAAAGGCACAAGCTCGTCCTGGGTGCCGTGAATGACCAACAGGGGCAGTGCGAGATTCCTCACCGCGGCCAGGGTGTCAAAGCGGGAGCGCACCAGCAGGTGGATGCCGGGCAGCGGAAGCACCCGCTTGGCCATTTCCGGGGCAGAGGTGAAAGCGGATTCCAGAATTAGCGCTCGCGCCGGGCGTTTGCCAGCCACCTGGGCTGCCACGGCGGCTCCCAGGGAGCGTCCGAACAGCACAATGTCATGGGACCCGGTCTCCTTTTGCAGCCAGTCGAAGGCGGCCAGTCCGTCGGCCAACAATCCTGCTTCAGAGGGCCTGCCCGTGCTGCCGCCATAGCCGCGGTAATCAAAGATCAGCACGGATATGCCCGCCCGCCACAGCCCCGCCACATTGTGCAGCCGGTCCTCCCGGTTGCCGGCATTGCCGTGGAAAAACAGCAGCAGCGGCGCTTCTCGTTCCGGGCGGGGGCACCACCAGGCCCCCAGGGTTTCCCCATCCTCTGTTTCCAGAGCCACTTCCCGATAGGGCAGTGCAAAGTCCCTGGGGGTTGTGCCGCCCAGCGAGGTGGGATGGTAAAGCATGGAAGGTTCCAGCCCATAACGCAGCCATGCCACGAGCAGCAGCGCCAATGCGGCTATCACGAGCAGGGTTGTCACGTTTTTCCCGAGTTTCACATCCGGGCGCCTTGTAATGGCTGATGCGGCGGAGACCCCACGGAGTAAGGAGCGCGAACGCCTTTTCCAGGGGCGGGTGCGGTCACGGGGAAGCGCCGAGGGGTCAAACCTGCAGCATGGCCACCAAAGCGCGGGTTTTTTTCAGGCGCCGTGCGTGAATCTGTGCCTCACTCTCCTGGCTGAGCGGCACATCCGGCTCCACTTCCAACAGGCCCTGCCCCTTACGGACAATGACTCCGCCGTCGGTGGAGACCAGCACCTTGGTGACGGTGCCGGAAAATTCGGCCCGCAGTGGATTAAACATCTTCATCACTTCCAGCAGGCCCACCACCTCACCTGCTTCGATATGGATGCCTTCCTGTACATAGGGCGGGCTGTGCGGAGAGGGGCGGGAGTAAAAGGTGCCGCCGCTCCAGGCGAGAATGCGGTTGCCGCTTACCGGGAGTGGTGGCGCCAGGGCTGTGTGGTATTCCTCGATCAGCTGTTCGTTCTGCAAAATCTGGGGCAGCACCGGTTCCAGCCGCTCGTTGACTTTGAGGGCGGCAAAGCCGGATTCCTCTCCGCTTAGGATGGGCAATGCGAGCAGCTCCAATCCGATCTGATAGCCCCGGTGACTGGCCCGCACCGCCTCCCAGCAAGAGGAAGTAAAGCCCTTGGGAGGCGTGGCGCGCTTCAGCAGGACGCACAGCTCGGGCCAGGAAGACACGGCCGGGCCCAGCCGCGCATGCAATTCGCCATAAAAGTCCAGTCCGTCCCGCAGCAGGCGTTGATCCTGCTCCCAGATTTTTTCCTCGGGGGATACGCCCGGACGATTCTCCAGCAGCAAATGAAAATACAACAACTCCAGCACGGCCAACGGATTCTGGTGCCACGTGATCTTTCCACGGTCGACCGTCCAGCGGCGCGGATTCCATGGCGCCAGCCAGCCAGCCATCAGATGCGGGTGCCGGTACAGCAGGTGCAACGGCCGCATGACAAGGGTGATTTTATCGGCCAGGCTCTGCGCGGCATCGTCGCCCAGGCGGGCCACCCGCTCGCTTAGCAGCGCCCAGGCCTCCTCCAGGTGCACTTCCCGGCAAGCCGTGCGCAGGGCACCCACCGCCGCCAGATAATTGCCCACAAAGCGCGTGGAGGGCTTGACCATTGGCTCGTGGCCCAGCATCCACCGCAGCAGGCCGTAATGAAAGGCGCGATTGGTCAGCACGTCATCTCCCCGCACTTCCATTCTACGCAGTATTTCCGCCAGCCGGCTGAAATTGTGCTCCCGGTTTTCTCCATGAGTCACCACCAGCGCCGCGTTGGAGTCGTAAGCGCCGGCAAGGTGGTAGGGCATGAAGGTGCCGGTATCCGGATTGGGAATGCCGATCCCTTGATCGTCGCGCAATTCATCGTCAACCGGCGGGGACCAATCCAGCACGACACCGCCCGCATGGGGCTGCAGGGCGTCATTGGTGGCGTTCACCCGCGCCTCTGCGCCGCTGCCATGGCGGGGAACCCGCTCCGGCCGTGGCAGGGCCTGGCCGTGCACCGCCAGCCGCAGCATGGCCTCCACCAGGGAGTCCACCTGAAACGACTGCTCCGGCCTGGACGGGTTGGAGAAGCGCAGACCGTAAACCATTTCCGTGACCCGGTGCTCCACCTGCACACGGGTGTTGATCTCCATGAAATAGTGCTGCTTGCCATGCACGATGGATTCTAAGGTGGAAGCGGAATCCAGTCCCACCGCCGCGCCGATCCGCTCCGCCTCGCTTTCCATCTCCGCCAGCACCCTCATGTCGTCCCGCAGCACGCGGGCCTGGCGCAGCTTTCCCTCGGCCTGGTAGCGCGTGGCTGAGCTTTCCAGCAATTCCGCGGTGATGGAGACCTCCAGCAACTTTTGTTCGTGCATCTGCAGGGAACAGTCACGGCCCCCCAGGGCGATGCACCACTCGCCATTGCCCAGTAGCTGAATTTCGTTATGGCGGGCGTCCTCCACGTTGAGTTCCATCAGGAAATTCTTGTTGTCCGCCGGCCCCATGGCCCTGGACTCGCTCAGCACTTCGAACACCGCATCGGGCACCTCCTGTGTGGCGGAAACGATACGCTGGCCCTTACCGCCTCCCCCTTCGACATGCTTCAAGCGCAGGCGCATGCCCGGATGATCCTTCAGGAGGCGCGCCGCCTGCCGCTTCGCCTCCGCCTGCAGTTCGGGCAGGCTCAGCAGCGCCTTTCCCTGGATCACCGCTGCCTGCAGCACGGCTTCCGCCGCTTGGGCCGGGGGCAGCTTCTCCCACCCCGCCGCGGGCCTCAGCCGCTGCTTGCGCACGAGCCGCCTGAGATGCGCCGCCTCGTCCCCTTTACCGGACTTGGCCAGCAGGGTCAGCGCGGCCACGTTGTCCAGGCCCGGAGTGACGGAGACTCCCAGGCTGCGCGCGAGGGTTTTGGCCGCGTCCTTGGCTCCGGCCCTGCGCACCACCTGTGAGGAGGGACCCACAAATCCCAGCCCGGCGTCCTCGATGGCTTTGATGAACTCGTGGTCCTCGGCCATGAAGCCGTAGCCGGCAAAGAGATGGGTATAGCCAGCGCCGTGGGCGATCTCCAGAATCTCCGCGATGCGCTGCCGCTTATCCCCTTCGGCCAGGGAACTGCCATAATCGGAAATACGATGCACTCGGGCGTTGCGCCCCACATGGCGCAACTCGGGCGCCAGGGCGCGGCTGTAGATCACGCTGTCTTTTTGCGAGAGTAAAATGCCGCTCGGCTGGGCACCCAGCCGGTCAAAGGTGGTCACCGCCTCCAGCCGGATCGGGCCCCGGCACACCACCAGTACCTTCACATGGTCGAACCGGAACTGCTCCCACCAGTTCTCATGCTTGGCGCCGCGTGCCGGGTTTTTTTTCTCAAAGGCTTGCATGGGGCGGGATAGCAATCGTGAGTCGGGTTGGCCGGGCCGTTCCCGGCTGTGGCAGGGAGGTTATGGCTGGGGACGCACCTGCTGCTCCTGCCTCGCCAGGGTTAGCACAGTTGCCGGTCATTGGGGAGTGGTGCGCGCGGGGAGGGCGGTGCCCGAAGCGCTCCGCTCATTGCCCAGGAAAGCCTTCTTGGCCACCAGCAGCACCAGGCGTCCGGGGTGCTTCATATGTCCCGCGGCCCATTCCGCCTTCATGCCCTGGCCCCAGAACACGTCCGCCCGCCCGTGGCCGCGGATTACACCACCAGTATCCTGAACCAGCATAAAGCGCCTGAAGGGCCGCGTGGCGGAATCCCCGAACAAGGTTGCCTCCGTCTCGATGTAGGCCAGCGCCCCCTTTGGCAACAATCTGTGGTCCAGGGCCAGGGAGCGGCCCGGCGTGAGGGGCACCTGGATATTGCCCAAGGGTCCATTCTCCACCTGGCGGAAGAATGTATAGCTCGGATTTGAGTTCAAAAGCGGACGCACGGACTCGGGGTTTGCATTCAGGTAAGCCCGAATGCTTTGCATCGTCACTTCCTCCGCGCTGAACACTTCCTGGCGGATCAGTTCCGCGCCGATGCTGCGGTAGGGATGTCCGTTTCCCGCCGCGTAATTCACCCGTATTTCCCCGCCGTAGAGAAAACGCACAATGCCCGAGCCTTGAATTTGCAGGAAAAACAGGTCGATCTCGTTCACGTAGGCCAAAGGTTCGGCCACGCCCTCCAGCACGGCCTTTTCCTGAATTTCCTTGCGCGAGTAAAAGGGCAGCACGGTGCGGCCAGCCAGTCTTCCCACCAGGGTCTGCCTGGGCAGGGAGGTATTGAATCTGGAAAGCTCCACCGTAACCAGATTGCGCGGCAATTCGTACAAGGGGGCTCTGAAGCCTGGCTCGGATTTTTTGCGGCCCTGAATTACCGGCTCGAAATAACCGGTGAACAGATTATTGCCATTCTCCGAGATGGACTCGAACAGATGAAACCGCTCACCCAGCAGGCGCACGAACTGATCCTGGACCCGCGCCTCCCGCCGCAGTTGCAGGAACAGTTGGTGGGAGCGGATCATTTCCACCGCGGTATAGGCCAGCTTGCCGAACCGGACGGTGTGGGATGGGGGCAGCCGGCGGAAATAAGCAATGGAGTGCCGCACCGCTGTCTCCAGGCTATCTGGAGTGCCGTCGTCCTCCCAACTGATATTCAGATCTTCGGGGGCATCGTGGGCCACGAATCCGGTCTGGGTGCAGGCGGCCATCGCCAGCATGCACAACAGCAGGAAAGCAGCGGCCAATGCTCCCGGTACCTGATGGTGCCGGACATGCCGGGCCGATGCCGGCTCGTAGAGTGCTCGTGATATATACTGTGAAATTGCTGGGAACATCGGGGAAGACCCAAATGGGCGGAACGGAGCGGCGAATGGCCTTATTGCCACAGCTTGTCACGCCAATTTAGGCAGGCCCCCGGTTGAAGTCAACCGGGCCGAATAAGGTAGGCCGCCTGGAGTGGAGGATCTGTGGGGCCGGATGAGCCGCCGCGGGACTGTAATCTCCCTGCCAAATTCGGCGGCGCCACTGTGGTATGATCGCGGCGGCTGAAGTTGCAGGCAAATCGCAGTTGCTTACTGCGCCGGCTGCCAGGGGAGGAAGGCCCCGCTTCGCGTGCGTCATCGGGAATGAGAACATGAGGCCGTTGGATTACAAAATGCGTGCTGTGCAATGGCCGGGACGGCTTTCCGTCCCCCGCCTTTTGTCAGGAATACTGCTGGGCTTCGTGCTGGCAGTGCTGCCCTTGCGGGCGGAGGGACCGGGGTTTCAGCGTTACCGCCTGCCCGTGGAGAAAGAAACCGCCGCGGTATTTGCCTTTGACCTAACAGGCAATGGCCACAAGGAAATTCTCACGGTGGAAGTGGATCGGGCTGTGCGCAACCCCGTGCCGCACTTGAGGGTGTTTACCCGCAACGGCAAGGGCTTCGATGTGGTCGCAGAAACCGGCCTGCCCCTCCCCGCCTCCCTGGCCATGCTCGGCGTGGGGAGGTTTCCCGAAGGGCCGGCGCTCGTGATGCTCATGCCCGGCCAACTGCAAATCCTGCCCTGGAAGGAAGGACGGTTCCGGTTGGAGGAGACGGTCACCATTGAGCTGGAGAGCATTAATCTGAAGCCTGGCGGGGATCTCAAGACTGGATTGCAATGGATCGTGGACCTGGATGGGGACGGCTTTGACGAGATTGCCGTGCCGCGCCTCGACGGGCTCCAGATTTTACGGGTACCGGCCTTTGACGCCGTGGAGCGGCATGTGCTGCTCCTCACGCGCAGCAAGAGCCGCCTGTGGATTTACCTGCGCCAGAACATCGTGGCCTACAGCATTCCCGTGGTGCACTTTCTGGACATCGATGGGCGGGACTGGAAAGACGTGGTGGCTTTCAACGATGGGCTGGTGCAAATTTTCTACCTCGGTGAGGAACCCGGCGCCATGGTCAAGACGCCCGACGCCGAGCACGACTTGCAACCCCCGAAACCTTTTAACCCCGACGCCCCCTGGGATCCGCCACTCAAGATGGTGAAGGCGGGCGATCTTAACGGAGACGGAACGCTGGATTTGGTATTCGTCAAGATCGCGCCCTCGGATTCTGGTGTGAGCACAAGCTCGCGCGTATTGATTTATTACGGCCGGCGCAATGCGGACAGTGGAATGTATGAGCTGCCGTCCAAACCCGACCAGGTGTTCGCGACGGAGGGGTTTTCCCATCCCCTGCTGGTGGATATTAACAACAACGGCCGCACGGACCTGGCGCTGGTTAACGTTGAGATCGGATTCTGGGCGATGCTCAAGGCGCTGATCGCCCGCACGGTGAGCGCGGAAACGGCGTTTTACCTCATGCCCAAGGAAGGGCGGTATCCCCGGCAACCGGACGCTGTCGTGGACTACTCGGTCAAGTTCTCCCTGGGACGTTTCAGCCACCAGCCTCTCACGGCTTTCGGGGATTTCAACGGGGACGGCCGCCCCGACCTGCTGCTGTCAGTGGACAAGTCGAATCTGGGTATTCATTGGGGGCTTGAAAACGAGTTCTGGGACGACGATTACGACTATCTTTTGGAAGATTTCCTGCCCACCCGGAAAAAAGGACTGCGGGTTACCGATTTGGACGGAGATGGCCGCGACGACTTGATTTTTACCTACAATCGCAACGATATTAGGCAAATGCCGGAAGTGAATCACAAATTCACCGTCCTGCTGAGCCGGTTTGCATTACCCGTAAATCAAATTGCCGGTTCCCCCTGATCCCCTCAGTAAGGCCGCGCCGTTGAGCCTCCTTTCCACCAGTCCTTTTTCGCCCTTGCTGGGTGTCGTGTTGATCCCTCTCTCGCTCCTGTACGGAGCCGCCGTGCGGCTGCGCTTGGCGCTGTACCGCGTGGGGATTCTGCGATCCCGCCGCGCCGCCGCGCCGGTCATATCCGTGGGAAATCTCACCGTGGGAGGCAGCGGAAAGTCTCCCGTGGTGGAATACCTGCTGCGCGAGGCGAAAAAGGCGGGCGTCAACGCCGTTTCCATCAGCCGGGGCTACGGACGGAGATCCGGTGTGGGGCTGCTGCGAGTGCGTATGAACGATCGCGTTCCGGCCAGCCCGGAGGTGAT
>JAPUIH010000280.1 GCA_027297205.1 SAR324 cluster bacterium
GCCGCAGATGCAGTGCGGCGTTGCGCTCCATGCGCTTTTCGAAGAAAGCCCGGTTGCGGCCCTTGAGCGTGATCTCGGAGAATCGCGCGATGATCAGGGGCGTGGGCTGGTCAGGCGTGGGCTGGTCAGGCATGGCGGCGGTCACGGGTTATGCTCGGCAAAGGATTTTCCGCCCTCCCCACCAGGCCGTAGAGGGACGCGGATAGCGGTTCAGATTAAATTCCCAGGCAATCGCGTAAGATTAATCTGCTAGTCTACCTCCATTCAGCCTGCAATTGCAGCAGGCCAATTTAGCATGCTTTTACATGCAGGCGGTGCCGGCGCGTGGACGGCAAGGCGCCCAGGGCCGGGGCGGATTGGAAGGGAAATGGGGATATTGCGCAATCTGACGGGGGCCGCCGCGCTGATGGCCCTGCTGTGCTGCTGGGGCAAACCGGCCCTGGCTCAGAGCCGCGCGCCCGACCCCGGCGAGGGGCAGCTGAGACTGATCGACGCCTACTACCGGGAGGGCGAGGCATTCCGCGCCGAATCGGAAGTACTGCGATTTCTGCATGAGTATCCGGCCCATCCCCGGCGGGCCGAGGCGGAGCTGCTGCGGGCCAAGCTGTTTTATAGGGATGGCCGCTACGGGGACAGCACCCTGATGCTTATTTCTCAGCTGGACCGCTTTCCCCACGGCCCGGCCGCCTTCCCTGCGGCGCGCCTGCTTACCTTTTCCCTGCTGCGCGAAGGGCGGCTGGACGAGGCGGAACGCTACTTGCCCTATCTGCGCGGGCGCGGTGAGGGCCTGCGCGGGCGGGGCGGGCCGCGGCCCTCCCTGGATGCGCTGCGCAAGCCGCTCTCCGGCGCGCCCGATCCGGATTCGGCGGTGGCCCTGTCCACCTGGCTGCCGGGGGCGGGGTTCTTCGCGCTGGGCGAGCCCGGCAAAGCCTTTGCGGGCATGGGCCTTAACCTGTTCCTGATCGCCGCATCCTATCTGGCCTTTGAGGAAGACCTGCCGGTGGTGGGCCTGGCGTTCCTGATAGCGGAAATCGCCGTGTACCGGGGCGGGCGGGAGGCCGTGCGCGAGGAGGCCGAGGCGCAAATCGCCCGCTTCAAGGAAAGCCGGCGGGAAGGCTGGATCGGAGAGTGGGGAGAAGGGAAACTGCTCAAGGTGGGCATCCGCGTCAAGTTCAGCGGGGAATAAATCCGCGCGCGGGATGGAATTGACATTGACGGGAGAATTGGGGAGGATTTTCCCTTCCGAACACTCCCACAAAATTCACGGTGCCGATGATTGCGATTAAAATTTTTATGGCAAGTCTCGTGGCGGTGCTTGCGATGGGTCTGTCCGCACCAGTCGCGGGGGCACAGGAGCAGGCACTATGCGTCACCGCGGCGCGGGCCAACCTGAGAGCAGGACCGGGCAAAAACTTTCGCATAAACTGGGAGGTGAACCGTTATATGCCCCTCGTACCGGTGGACCGAAAGGGAAAATGGCTCAAGGTGAAGGACGTGGACGGGGATACCCACTGGGTGTTCGAAACCCTGGTCGGGGGCGGCGTGGATTGCGTCACCATCAGCAAGGCCAAAGCCAATATCCGCAAGAGAGCATCGGCCCGCTCGCAGAAACTGTACACCGTGGAGAAGTATACTTCATTCAAGCGGGTGGGAGGTAAACCGAAGTGGGTGCAAATCGAATACGAGGGGAAGGTAATGTGGGTCTACTACACCCTGGTCTGGCCTTCCCCCTAGGCTCTAAATTTATTATTTTCCAATTCATGGAGTAACAAAAGATGTCCATCAATACCGAGACAATCAGGATTACGGGCAAAAACGGCACCTTTGACGGATACCTAGCCCTGCCGGAAGGAGGCGGGCCGCGGCCGGGCGTGATCGTCATCCAGGAGGTGTTCGGCGTCAATTCCCACATCAAAGATGTCACCGGCCGGGTGGCGGAGTTGGGTTACGTGGCCCTGGCGCCGGATATGTTCTGGCCGGTCGAGCCGGGTTTCGACGTGGGTTATGAAGGTGCGGACATGGAGCAGGCCATTGCCCATATGCAAAAGATGAACGTGGACACCGCCGTGGAAGACGTGGCGGCGGCTATTGAAGCTCTCGATGCCCGTGCGGAAAGCGAGGCCGGCAAGACGGGTGTGGTGGGTTTTTGCTGGGGCGGACTGATTACCTACCTGGTGGCCTGCCGGCTCAACCCCACCTGTGCCGTGTCTTACTACGGCGGGCGGATCGTCCAGTTCATCGACGAGGCCGCCAAAATGGCCAATCCGGTAACGTTCCATGTGGGGGAGCAGGACAGTAGCATTCCCATGGAGCAGGTGGAACAAATCAAGCAGGCCGTGGCGGGCAAAAGCGGTGTGGAGGTGCATACCTATCCGGATGCCGAGCACGGCTTTCATTGCGACCAGCGGGCCAGCTACCATGAGGCCAGCGCCAAGCAGGCCTGGCAGCGTACCGGCGAGTTTTTCGGAAAGCACCTAGGTTAGGGTCGCCGCGGAAGCTGAGGGAGCGGCCGGCGGCACAGGCGGGGTGAGTGCGCCCCGGGGGCAAAATATTCCTGGTGGCCGCGGCCGCGGGAAAACAAGGGGGGCGCCCCTCCCCGGGCAAGGGAGCTTGCCTACAGGGTGGGCACAGGGGGCTGCTGGGAATAATCGTAAAATCCGCGTCCGCTTTTCACTCCCAACCAGCCCGCTTCCACCAGCTTTACCAGCAAGGGGCAGGGGCGGTACTTTGAGTCGCCAAATTCGTTGTAAAGCACCCGCATCACCGCC
>JAPUIH010000281.1 GCA_027297205.1 SAR324 cluster bacterium
CGTGGGAGACGTGATGATGTGGGACAACAGCCGGCTCCAGCACCGGCGCGATCCCTACGACGCCGCCCTGCCCCGGTTCGCCAAGCGCACCACGATTTTTCTACCCCCAAGCGAGTTTCCCGTGCCCTATCAGTCCTGATCAATGAGGGAGGTTCCAGTAAGGCGGGGAGAATATGTCGAATCGATGGGAGGCATTGGGCCCCATTTATGGATTTTGTGAATTGATGAGTGGGAGGCGGGAGCAGATGGGCCAGGGGCTGCAAGGAGTGAAAGTGCTGGAACTGGCCGCCGGGGTGGCGGCCGCTCTGGCCGGAAAACTGATGGCGGACCTGGGCGCGGAAGTCGTGAAGATCGAACCGCCGGGGGGAGATCCCGCCCGTCAGCGTGGGCCCTTCCGTGGCGGCGCGCCCGATCCCGAAGCCAGCGGCCTTTACCTTGCCCTCAACGCCAACAAACGCAGCCTGGAACTTGACCTGTGCGGTGAAGCGGGACAATCCGCCCTGGAAGAACTGGCCGGCAGAACCCAGCTCCTCATTCACGACCACCCGCCCGCGCGCATGCAGGGTCTGGGGCTGGACTACGCACGCTTTGCCGCCCTCAATCCGGGCCTGGTAATGCTATCCATTACGCCCTTCGGCCTGGATGGCCCCTACAGCGCCTACCAGGCAGCGGAACTGAACCTGATACACGCCAGCGGCTGGGGCTATAACTGCCCCGGCCCGGGCATGGACCCGGCCCTGCCGCCCATCAAACCCTTCGGGCAGCACGCTTGTATCCAGGCCGGGCTGCACGGCGCCACGGCGGCCATGGCCACCCTGTACGGCGTGCTGCAGGGTGGCCCCGGCGAGCATATTGACCTCTCGGTGCAAGAGGCGGCCCTGACCTGCCTGGGACGGCACATGGTCAACTACACCTACGCGGGCGCGATCGACTCCCGGTTGCGGGAGCGCGCATATGCTCCCAACGGCTTCTACCCCTGCAAGGACGGCATTATTTATCTGGTCACCATTGAGGAAGACCAGTGGCAACGGTTGCTGGGCCTGATGGGCGATCCCGCATGGGCCCAGGCCGAGCGCTTCCAAACAAAGTTCAAGCGGGCACAGGTGGAAGAGGAGCTCAACCCGCACCTTGAGGCTTTCTTCGCCCAATGGTGTGTGGACGACCTGTACCGGGCCTGCCAGGAGCGGCGGGTCTGCGTGGCGCCCGTGTATGGCTACGATCAGCTGCTGGCCGACCCACACCTGCAGGCGCGGGGCTTCCTACAGGCCCAGACCCATCCTGTGGCCGGCGCCCTGCCCATGCCCGGCGCACCTTATCTGCTCAAGGTTCCCTGGTGGTCTCTGCGCAGTCCGGCGCCGAGGCTGGGCGAGGCCAACAACTGTATTGACGAGCTGCTGCAAGGAAACGGCGGAACGGCCGCCACCGGCGGTGCCCCGTGCATCGATCCATCAGCGAGGGCGGGAGCGCAGGCCCCGCTGCCGTTACAGGGGGTGCGGGTGCTCGATTTCACCTGGGTGTGGGCCGGGCCCCACGGGGCGATGATGCTGGCCAATCTCGGCGCGGAAGTATTGAAGGTGGAATCTCCCGATCGGCCGGACCTGCTGCGCCGTTCGGCCATCATTCCCACGGGCATGCAGCCTGGCATCAACCGTGCCGGAACCTTCAATCAAATGGGCCAGGGCAAGAAATCCGTGGGTGTCGATCTTTCCCATCCCGGGGGACTGGCACTGGTGAAGCGCCTGGCCGCGGAATGCGACGTAGTGATCAGCAATTTCTCCACCGGAGTGATGGATCGCTTCGGGCTGGGCGCCACGGACCTGCACCGCATCAATCCGGAACTGATCGTCGCAGCCATCTCCGGCTTTGGACAGACCGGTCCCTGCAAGGACTTTATCGGATATGGTCAGGCCATTGTGCCCCTGTCGGGCATTTCGGCCCAAACCGGCTATGAGGGCCAGGGCCCCAGCGAGGTGGCCACCGCCTACGGCGATCCCAATGCGGGCATTACCATGGCCTATGGCGTCGTGGCGGCGCTTGCCGCGCGGGCCATGCACGGCGGGGGTCAGTACCTGGACATTTCCCTGTGGGAAGCCATGGCCGCCTCGGGTTTCGAAGGCTGGATGAACCATGCCCTGGGCAACCCGCCCCACTTGCCGATGGGAAACCGGGACCCTGTCTGGGCCCCCCATAACTGCTACCGCTGCGCGGGAGAGGACAACTGGATATCCATTGCCGTCACGGAGGAAGCCCACTGGCAGGCCCTGTGCCGGGAAATGGACAACGATATTCTGCCGGAAAACGATCGCTTCCGTACCGCGCAGGCGCGCAAGGCCAACGAGGGGGTATTGGACGAGATCATATCCGCCTGGTGCGCCCCGCGGGAACGCTGGGAACTGACCCGGCGGCTGCAGGACGCGGGTGTGCCCGCCTTTCCTTCCCTGAGCACCAAGGACCTGGCGGAAGACCCACACTTGCATGCACGGTCTTACTTTGGACATGCCCCACACCCGGAGGTAGGAGAATTGCTGCACACGGGGCTGCCCTGGCGCATGCGCAACCGGCCCTCGGGCGTGATTGGCCCGGCGCCCCTGCTGGGCGAGCACACGGACGCGGTCTTGAACGACGTGTTGGGGTTGGAAGGAGAAGAGATCGCCCGGTTGCGTGCCGAGGGCGTGCTGGGCTAAGCGGCACCGGTGACCCGGCGCGCGATTGCACGCGCCGGACAGATATACGGTTCAGCCACCCCCGAGTACCAAATGAATGGCTTAGTCGTCCCCCAGGGCGAGGCTGGGCTGCTCATCGGCGGAGGGGTCCCGGAACAAACCGTCCACGAAAGCTTGGAAGCGGCCGTAGTCAAAGTTCCTGCCCGTGTTGCGGGAATAGTAGTCCAGGCAATCGCGCACCTTGGCTTCCATTTGTTCCGGTGTTGGCGCATCATCCGGCGCCCCCGGGGCGGCCACCCGTTCTATTTGCACGACCGCTTCGCCGTCGCGATTGTACACGGTCAGCTTCACCGGCGCCTTGTCCCTGGTTACCTTGTCCTGACCTTTCGGGCGCTCTGTGAGGGAGATCCGGTCGGACAAGGCCCGCACATCGGCACGGCTTACATTATCGTCCTCGAAATGGGCCAGCCCCACCTCGCCGTCAATGAGGGCGCAGGCGGCCACGTAGGCGCCGCAAAACTTGGCCTCGCTGCCCACCCGCGGAGGTTCCTTGATCCGCAGGGCCATAAAGGCCCCATAGGGCCCCTCCACTTCCACCTTGCCCACGTCCTCCACGGTGAGGCCCTTTTCCTCCAGGGCCTTCCGGGCCTCGAAGGCCAGGGCGATGTTGCGGTGGTTGTTGTAGCAGCACGGATAGAGTTTGACGGCAATTCCGCCGCCATAGAGATCGAATTCCACTTTGTCCGGATCGGTGCTCAGCTTGTCCCCGCTGTAGAGGTCGAAATAGCCACGCTCGCCGAAGATGTCGTCATCTCCGGTCAGGCCCGCGCGGGCCAAGCGTGCCGCGCGCAACCCCGCCGCCCCCGCCAGTCCCGCATGGAGAGGTTTGGCCATGGTGCCGAAATTGCGCTGCAACCCGCCGCATTGGGCGGCGGCCAGCGCCAGCGCATGGGACGCGCCCTTGGCGTCCAGGCCGTAGAGAAAGCTCAGGGCCGCGGCACAGGCCAGGGGCCCGATGGTGCTGGTGGCGTGCCAGCCCTTCTCATAATGAGCGAACCCCATCACCCGCCCCAATTCCACGTTACAGGCCAGGCCGATGCCAAAGGCGGTGATGGTGCGAGGGGCCAACCGTGGCTCCTCCTTTACCGCCGTCACCAAGCCCGCCACGATGGGCGCGCTGGGGTGGGTGTTGCTCACCTGATGCACATCGTCGAAGTCCAGCGCATGGGCGGCCGTGCCATAAATCATGGCCGCAGCCTCCGAGTCCACTCCCGAAGGGTCATCAGGGGTCATCTCTTCGCCCCCGCGATAGTTGGAGGCCACCTTGCGCGTGACGGGCTCCGCCCAGCCGGCACAGGCCACGGCCAGGGTATCCTCGAAGGCCCTGCGCACATAGGAGAGGGTTTCCGGGTCAAAGGGCTCGCTGGTTGTGATGAGGTTGCACAGTCGCTGTAAAAATTGACCGGCCATGGCGGTATTCCTCCGATAAGTCGGGGCGCGTTTTCGATGCTACTATTCAATCCGGCGCTAGTGGCGGGATGCACACGCGCAAGGTCAAGCCTCACGGCGGGCCCCCGCGGCCATGCCTGCTGGCCGTGCCGCCGATGCCGCCGGGAAAGTCTTATCTTGCCGCGAACGCGGTAAATTTACAAGATGCTGGCCGGTGCTGCCTAGCGGGTAAAGTCCGAAAACAGTTGCTGCAGGATCGCCTGGGACTGCATCAGGGACGCCGGCTCTTCGATGGGCTGGCGCAAGTAATCCACAATGGCGTCGATTTTGGAGAGGGAATAGTCGATGCGGGGGTTGCTGCCGCGAATATAGGCGCCAATATTTATAAGGTCCTCGGCTTCCTGGTAGGTGGCCAGTGTGCTCACCAGTGCCTGGGCGTCCCGTTTGTGCTGTTCGGACACCACATCGGTCATAACCCGGCTGGTCGACGCGAGTACGTCGACGGCGGGAAACTGACCCTTGGAGGCAAACGCCCGGCTCAAAAAAACATGACCGTCCACCACGGAGCGTACCGCATCGGCGATGGGATCGTTGGGATCGTCTCCTTCCACCAGCACCGAATAGAAGCCGGTGATTGAGCCTGACGATTCTGACATTCCGGCCCGCTCCAACAGCCTGGGCAGGAGGCTGAACACGGAAGGGGGATAGCCTTTGGTGGTGGGCGGCTCTCCGGCGGCCAGGCCAATCTCCCGCTGGGCCATGGCGAAGCGGGTGATGGAATCCATCATGAACAGCACGTCCTTGCCCTGCTGCCGGAAATACTCGGCGATAGTCGTGGCAAGAAATGCGGCGCGGATACGGATCAATGGTGGCTGATCGGAGGTGGCCACCACCATCACTGAGCGCTGCAAACCTTTCTCACCCAGCTCCCGCTGGATGAATTCCACCACTTCCCTGCCCCGCTCTCCGATCATGGCGATCACATTTACATCCGCGGTGGTGTGGCGCGCCATCATGCCGATCAGCACGGACTTGCCCACGCCCGAGCCGGACATGATCCCCACCCGCTGCCCTTTCCCGCAAGTGAGAAGTCCGTTGATGGAGCGCACGCCTACATCGATGGGTTCGGTGATACGGCGGCGATGCAGCGGATTGATGGCATCGGTGTACAAGGGCATTTCGTAGGGGCAGGAGACCTCCCCCCGGCTGTCGATGGCTTCGCCCAGCCCATTCAGCACCCGTCCCATCAGCCCGTCTCCCACCCGCACGGTAGGCTGGCGGTCTTCAGGGATGATCCTGCAGCGCGGACTAATGTCCGACATTTGCCCCAGGGCCATCAGCAGCACTTTTTCGCCCCGAAAGGCCACCACCTCGCTCAATACCTGCTTGCCAGTGTCCGGGTTGTAGATGGTGCAAAGGCTGCCCACCGAGGTGCCGGGATTGTAGGCTTCGATGACCTGACCGACCACCTGCGTGATTTTGCCCTGGCGCCTGATGAGCCGGGTGCCTGTGATCAGTTCCTTGTACTGGGCCCGGTTGGGAATTTTTGCCTTCAGGGCAGGCTCATTACTCATGGATCTCTTCGGGAGAAGGGGGAGCCTCCGTTTCCAACTCGCCCGCTTCGGGGATTTCTTGGGCCGATTCCTCGACGATGGCTGCGGCGGCTGCGGCAAGGGACTCGGGCGTGGAATCCGCAGCTGCAGCGTCCGGCATACCGGCTTCCGCGCTTTGCGGAGGATCAATCTGATCCACCGGGCTCGCGGCGGCGGGCTGAGGCAGCGGCTCCTGCTCCATGGCCGGAGATACTTCCGGAGGGAGGTTCATCACCTTCGCCTCCCGCTCCGCCAGCGCCTGATCCAGCACGCGATCCAGATGACGGAACTGACTTAAAAATGTTAAGTCAATCACTTCCCGATCGGTTTCGATCATGGCGTTACCGGGCATCAGATCGCTCCGGGCGCGAAAGATTAGGGTCTGATCCTCATCCATGAATTTCTCCAGCGCCGGGCGCGCCGCGGTGGCAAACTCAAAATCGCCGGGGTTGAGCCAGACATGGAAGACGCCTGTACCAGAAAGCTTTTCCAGGCTTGCCGCAAGAATTTTCCATACAACCTGCTTGTTGATCTTCAGTTCTTGCAGCACAATCCGCTTGGCCATCAGCAACGCCAAGCGCACGCTGTCCTTCTCGGCGTAATAATTTACCTGCTCGCGGAAGCGTGACAGATCTTCCAGGATTTCTTCGATGTTGGCCAGATGCGGGCCAGCCTCCTCATACCGTTTGTGCAAGCCTTCAATACGGCCTTGCTCGAAGCCCTCGTTGAAACCCTGTTGCCGCACCTTGTCCACGTTCCGCTCGGCGTCTTCGATAAGCTGCTTGGCCTCCGCCTCCGCCTGTTCCTTTACCAGACGTGCTTCCTCGTAGCGCTGGTCCGCTTGTTCGTTGAGCGCTTCGATTTCTGATCTCAGTTGCCGCACGTAGAGTTCAGCTTCCTCGCGGACACTGTCCGAGTAACGCTCGGCATTGGTAAGCAGGGTATTCTCGCGCTGGAACTTGATTGAGGCGAAATCCGTTTGGCCAGAGGCTTCCTCGACTTCCGGAGCCTCCTGCTCGAAACCCGCGGGTTCCCCTTCCCCACCAGGTGGGTGCCCGGTCTCGAAATCGCCGCCGGCCGGCCGAACCTGAAGCTGGCCTTCCTCTCCCTCGGTGGAGTCCTTGTCGAAGCTCTGAATGCGATAGCTCTGGTAGTCCAATTGGCCCTCGTCTCGATTTATATGGGATTGCGCGCCAAGTGCCGCGGGTTACCGCTTGTCGCGCAGCCAGGCCCGGATCATGGAGGCGGTGGCAAGAGGATCGCTGCGGGCCATGTCCATAATCTTCTCCCTGGGTGGGATACCCACCTCGTGCTCGGTGGGAATTTCCAGTTCCTCGCCTTCGAGTTCGCCAATGGTTGCCGGCAATCCCATCAGCAGATCGAGGTCCTCAGGTTTAGCGCTTAGCCGCTGCACCATGGGCCGGATCACAAACATGATCAGGGCCAACAATCCCACACCAAGGAAGGTGAAACGGAGAATATCCAGAAAAAACTGGCGATTGCGGGCGGTCTTTTCAACCTGGGCGGTCAGGTCCTCTTCCTGGGCCTTGCGGAAACGGAGGTTAATCACTTCCAGCACGTCACCCCGCTTTTCATTGAAGCCCACCGCGGCTTTGATGAGACGTTGAATTTCCTGCTTTTCCGCGGTCGACCATTCTTCGTACTGCCGGGTGACAATCTGTCCCGAGTCGTCGGTGATTGGCTTGTATTTGCCGTCAATGAGCACCGACACACTGAGCCGTTGCACCCGGCCCACGGCGGGTTCACTCACGATACGCTTGACGCTGATTTCAAAGTTGCGGGTTTCGTTGGTGCGGGCCAGTTGGGAAACATTGGCTATTTGACTCGCGCCGGCCTGGGTTTCGGGCAGGTTGGCTGTGACGCCGGGAATGCCCACCGGGATAGAGCGTGTGCCTGTGGTATTCTCCGTCGAAGTCTGCTCGCTACGCACCACGCTGGTGTCCGGATCGAAAATCTCTTCCTTGGTCGTGACCTTGTCGAAAATCAGCTCGGCGGCGACCCTTGCCCGTACGCGGTCCTGGCCGACCACCGGCTCCAACTGGGTGATGATCTTGTTCTGCAGGGACTCCTCCATCCTGCGCCGGAACGCGAACTGATCGCTAAAATTGGCGCCGCCCAGCTCATCACCAACCCTGGTCAACACTTTGCCCGAGGTGTCGGCAACCACCACATCCGATTTGGCCAGGCCCTCCACGGAATTGGCCACCAAGTGTCCGATAGTGTCCACCTGGGCGCGGGTGATCTTTTCCCCTCCGGCGGCTTCCACCACCACTGAAGCGGTGGGGACATCCTCGTCCTTCAGGAACACCGATTTTTTCGGCAGGGCCAGACTGACCTTGACGGATTTAACGTTGTCCAGCCTATTGATCAGCCGCCCCAATTCCCCTTCCAGGGCGATGCGGAATTTTACCTGCTGCTGAAATTCGGTCTCCCCGATTCCAGACTGACCTACGAACAAATCGGCGAAGCCCAGGCCTCCGCCCAGTACGACGCGCTCTTTGGCCAGCAAGATGCGCGCCTCATCGGCCATGCCGGTGGGCACGAGAATGGAGCGCCCTCCCGGCCCCACCAAAACGGGAATCTGGCCCTGGTCCAGCTTTTCCTTGACTTGCGCGGCATCTTCGACGGAAATGCCGCTGAACAGTGGTGTCCAGCTTTCCCGGTTGGCCACGTAGATCAACGACATCATGCCGATCAGCACCACGGCCAGCACGGAAAACAGAATCACCCGTTTGGCTATTGTCAGGTTTTCAAAAAAATTCTGAAATTGCGCGACGATGTCACGGAAGTTGTTTGCAGTTTCCTCGGCCATGGCTCCTTTGGCTCCCGCAAATGTAGGTCCGGGGCTTTCTGCCGGAAATCCGGCGGTGGAATTAAATATATCCCAACAGACGCCATTTTGTCAGCGCGGGCAGCGTGGATAAATCGCATCCGACGCGGGTGGATACCAACCCCCTGTTGGTCACAAGAGTAAAAGCAATTTGTGTTCCAAGTATTGTGGGGAGAATAAGGGAATTTCCGCTGAAATTTCAGCCGGAAAACGCTTGCGCGGAGATAACGGCGGAACTAAAGCTGCGTGCGCATGATTTCCTGGTAGGCAGTGGTCAATTTGGCCCGTACCTGCAACAGCAGCCGCAGGGATACGTCCGCTTTTTGCATGGCGATCATTGTGCCGTGAAGGTCTTTCTCCTTGGAAGTGGCAAATTCCTCGATCTTCTTATCCGCCGCCACCTGCAACGTGTTGACCTCGTTCAGCATCTTCGAAAACTGATTGGACAGATCGTCGATCAGGGTTGCACCCTGGCCCTGGGCGTTCTTATCGCCGATCAGGGGCGTTAGCTGCGGATTGACTTTTATTTCCATTTTTAACTGTCTTCCTTGTTGGTAATGCGCTGGTAGAGCTGAAACAGGTTCTGCTTTTCCGCCATCATCTTGTCGAAGGATTCCTTGGCGCTGCTGATTCCCTCCTTGATGGAGGCGGAATCCGTGCCGGTCACCGTTGTGCCTTCACCGGCAATCCGGTTGTTCAGATCGTTCAAATTGGCAACGGTGCTGTTGAGCGTTTCGTTAAAGGACTGCCCCGCCACCTTGTCCTTACGGCCGCCCTTTTCCACCGTCTTTGGATCGGCGATCGGTTTGACATTTTGGATTTTGATATCCTTCATGACACCTCGCTCTCCTTCTTTCGCGATGCCGCTGGCCGTTGCCCGCCGCGGTACACGTCAATCATATTTTATACCCAATCATTCCGAACCCGCAATCGCCACACCGTTTACGCTCTGCCGATTTCCAGCGCGTTCAGCGCCATGCTCTTGGTGGCGTTGAACGCGGCGACATTTGCCTGATAGGAGCGTGTGGCCAGCATCAGATTCACCATTTCCTCCAAGGTGTCAATATTGGGCATGGCCACATAGCCCTCTTCATTAGCATCGGGATGCGCGGGGTCATACTTTAGCAGCGGCGGCCTTTCGTCTATGGAGACGCCCAATACCTTGACGTGCAAGGGATCGTCAGGCTTGAACTGGCTGCGCAATACCTCCTCGAAGGTGCGCGGCGCGGGCAGCGCGCCGAAAATCACATCCCGGCGGCGGTAAGGGCCGCCTTCAGGGGTGCGCGTGGTCTGTGCATTGGCCAAATTGGAGGAAATAATGTTAATCCGGTAGCGCTGGGCGGCCATTCCGGAAGAACTGACTTCCATTGCGGTGAGAAAATTCATTTACGCGTCTCCTTCCCTGATCGCCAGTTTCAGTTGCTGAAATCTGCTCGAAATCATTCGGGTCAAGGCCTGGTACATCACTTGGTTTTCCGCCAGCTTGGCCATTTCCGTTTCCAGGTTCACCGTGTTTTGGTCCAACGCCGCGTCGGGAGAGGCGGTCTCGATCACCTGCGGCTGCACGCGCACCAACGGGATGGGGCGCCGGCCATCCATGTGTTGAGGATGGGTGACTTGCAGGGGCCCGGGCTGGCTGGCTTTAATGGCTTCGCCAAGCGCCCGTTCAAATACAAGATCCTTCGATTTGTAGCCGGGGGTTTCCAGATTGGCTATGTTTCCGGCCAGCAGGGCATTGCGCCTGGTGCGAAAATCCAGGGACTTCCCCAGCAGCGTGAAATTGACGTCGAACAGTTTTGGCATCTTTCAACCTTTGCATCGTCCTGAGCGCACCCGGTCCATACACGAATCCATGGGCGGCCCCGCCGTTTCCGGCCGCGATATGCTTTAGACTGGAAGAAATGCAAGAGCCGGGCCTATTTGGACCCTTTACAGTGTTGGCAATGGCGCCCCTGCGGTGGCCCTAGAAGCTGACGTAAAGCTTCTGGAAGATGGGGATAAACGGGCCATTCACTTCCCACATGCGCATGCCGACCCGCATGGCGGGATGAATCGTGGCCTTGATGGCCCGCACGGAAAAATCCAGCCGCTTCGATTCCCCGGGCTGCAAGAACACCAGTTTTTCCTCCGGCGGTTTCTCGAATCTGGCAAACCACACATTGAAGGTCACCCTGAGCATCAGCGGACGGCTGAGCGGATTGCGCAGCCGCACCCGCAGCAGCCCCTCTTGCGCAACCTGCTCCGGCAATGGCTGCACCGGCTCAAGCAGCTTGGCGCGAAGTGCTGGCCAATCGTTCTTGCCCAATCTGCGCGACATGGCTTCCGCCAGAGCGGCTTCCGATGCAAAGGTTCGCCCACGCAATGGTAGAAGCCGCCGTATCACCTGCACGGACACGCTTTCCCGGTGGTAATACCGGAACACATAGGAGGAAAGTTGTGTCTTGCCGGCCCGGTGGCCGTTTAACGCGGCAGGAGGCTTGGTTTGCACAAAGGCAAATTCCTCCACGGCCAGGGAAAGATCCTCACTTCGGTTTGCCGCTGGATAAAGGGATCGGGCCGCACCCAACAGCGCCTTGCGCTCCAGCGGCGATTCCACCGTCTCCAACTGCTCCAGCAGCAAGGGGATGTCCTCGGCCAACCCGAACTCAATCATGTGATGAAAGATGCGCCAGCGGCGAGGCGACTCCAGTTGCAGTTCAATGGCCAACAAGAGCAGCCTGCGGGTGCGTTCGGGCTCCCGGCGCAGATTATCCAGCGCCTCTAGCCACTTTTCCGGCGTCTCGTCCAACAGCCCGCCAAGAGCAAGCCCGGGGTCCGGCCATTCGTCGGTCGCGTCCCCCTGCAGGATGAGGTAGAGCGCCCGGTCGTCCGGGGACTGAACAATGTTAATGGAATTGGCATCATCCTGGGATGATGAATCTTTCCAGGTGCGGGAGCCATCCTCGGACTGGGCAGCGGTACCTCCAGCCATGGAGAGCAGCAATCCAACAATGACCGGAAATACCAGGGCAATCGGCCAGTAAACGGTGCGGCTCCGCCCGGAGGCGCTGTGTGCAAGATTACCTGGCGCCTGGTGATGCCGAAAATTCGGGCCATGGGGCGGGGCTCCGCTCAATCTCGAAACGCCAGGCCTGGAATTCAATCTTGACTTACCCCTCAATAAGGGCGAAAAAGATTGTTTAGTGTCAAAAAAATTAATCATAGGTCAGCCGCCAGCGAATAACCACTGTATGAAAACGATTACCATTAGAAAAGAAGAATTGAGGCCGGGCGGGCAATACCCACCCCAATGGCATCTTGTCGATGCAGCGGACATTCCCCTGGGACGTGTGGCCACCCAGTTGTCCATTCTGCTGCGGGGCAAGCACAAGCCAATCTACAGTCCCCATCTGGATACGGGGGATTTTGTAGTGGTGGTCAATGCCGACAAAGTGAAACTGACAGGCAACAAACTGAAGGACAAATACTACTATCACCACACGGGCTACCCCGGCGGATTGAAGGCGGTAAAGGCAGCAAAGCTGCTGGAGAAAAAACCCACCGAACTGCTGCGGCTCGCGGTAAAAAGAATGCTTCCCAAAAATGCACTGAACAGGAAAATTCTGCTCAAGCTGAAGCTCTATGCCGGGGAGTCCCATCCCCATCAGGCACAGAATCCGCAGCCATACCAGCTTTCCCTGTAACTTTGACCAAAGGTGAGTAATTCATGACGCCGATGCAATACTATGGCACCGGGAAAAGGAAGACCGCGATTGCGCGCGTCTATCTTCGTCCGGGAAACGGCCAGATATTGGTCAACCGCAAACCCCTGGACGAATACTTTGGCGGGGAAGCCGAAAAAGTGTTCGTGCGGCAACCCCTGCATTTGACCGAGACCGCCGAGCGCTTTGACGTGAAGGTCAATGTGAAAGGTGGGGGCCCTTCCGGGCAGGCCATCGCAATCCGGCATGGATTGGCCCGGGCCCTGGTGCAGATTCCCGAGGAAGACTACAGGGCGGTGCTCAAGCGCGCCGGCCATCTGACCCGAGACGCCCGTAAAGTGGAACGCAAGAAATACGGCCAACCCGGTGCCCGCAAGCGCTTCCAATACTCCAAGCGCTAGGAATCCCCCAGGTTCAGGAAGGCCGCGTTCAGCCCTTCGATCAGGTCCTGGGCACTGAAATACCGTTCTGAAATTTCCTCCCGGCTGCAGTCGCGTGCCAGACCATGCAGAAATACCCCCAGCAGCGCCGCCTCCAGCGCTGTGATGCCCTGGGCCAGCAATCCCCCCACAATTCCCGACAGCACATCCCCCGTGCCCGCGGTGGCCAAGCCCGCATCTCCGGTGCTGTTGATGAATATCTCTCCAGAGGGTGCGGCAATTATTGAGCCCGCACCTTTGAGCACCAGCACCACACCCCATTCCATGGCCAGCCGGCGTGCGTGACCCACCCGGTCACCGGACAAGTCCTCCTTGCTTAGCCCACTCAGACGGAGGAACTCCCCTGGATGGGGGGTAATTACTGTTGGCCATGCGCGGGAAGTCAGGGCCGTGCCGTCCAGGGCGTTCAGGCCATCGGCATCGATGAGCAGTGGCATATCCAACCCGGCAGTGAGTTCCTTCACGAGGGCCTGGGTACCGGGCGACTGACCCAGCCCACAGCCCAGCACCACCGCCGAGCGGCTGCGCGCCGCTTCCAGGAAAAACGGCGCGTGCGCTTGCTCGAATTTGCTCGTGTCTCCGGCCTCCGGCGAAAGTGTCATCAGTTCCGGAGCCGCCTTCAGGAAGCCGTCCCGCAGCAGCCTCGGCACACCCACGGTGACCAGACCCGTGCCCGTCTTGAGGGCTGCCAGCCCGGCCAGCAGCGCCGAGCCACCCATGCCCGCCGAGCCACAGATGGCGAGCAAATGGCCGAAGGTGCCCTTGTGACCATCTAGGGGCCGCTCGGGCAGCAGGGACTGGGCAAAAACCTGGTTTAGCAGGTAGGTGGCTGGGTCCCCACCCTCCCACTCCACTGGAATCGCGATATCTTCCACCAGGACGCGCCCCGTATATCCCATTCCCGGATATTGATAGCAGCCCAGCTTGGGCGCCTGGAAGCTGACCGTGTGGGTGCAGCGCACGGCATCCTGGGTCACGCCGCCGGTATCCGAGTTCACGCCTGAGGGCAGGTCCACCGCCAACTTGAGTTGGGAGCTCGCTCTATTGATCAGTTGGATAAATTCCGCCGCCTCCCCCGTGACAGGCCGGTTCAGCCCGGTGCCGAAAATCGCATCCACCACCGCTCCGGCACCCTCCAGCGCCGCGGCGGCCTGGGAGCGGGAACGCAAAAAATCAATAGTCTCCCCCAGGCCGCTCCAGGCTTCCGCGTTGGCCCTGGCGTCGGCGCTTGCAGGCTCTCCCACCCGGATCACCGTTACTTCCAGACCGTGGTTGTGTACCAGCCGCGCGACCGCATAGCCGTCCCCCCCGTTGTTCCCCGCACCGCAACACACCACCACCGGGCCCGGCCCATCCACATCGTGCAGCAGGTCTATCACGTGCTTCTTCACAGCGCTGGCCGCGTTTTCCATCAGCAACCGGCCGGATTTGCCAAGGGATTCAATGGCCTTGTTTTCCCACCTGCGCATTTCCCGTGAGGTGCACAGGCGCGGCAACAGGTCTAGAGGTAGCAAGGGGGCGGATGGGGCGGTCATTTCAGTCTGGCTGGTTTAGCCGGGCGGGCCGCGGGAAGCGGGAAGAACTGCGTGTTGGGCTAGTCGGTAGTTTCCCTGGAAATGGGGGAGAAGCCCTTCGGCTCAACCAACAACGCCGTCCGCGGCACGGCAACACCGGCTCTGGGAAAAACCTTGATGTTTCCCAGATTGCGGTACTCACCGGAAATAATGGAGAACTTCCGGTCGTAAGTGAAATAATTGGAATCGGTAACGAGCAGACTGTGGCCCCCGGACTGCACGCCAATGAATTGGAAGATGCCGTCGTTGTCCGTCTGGGTCAGATCGCCCAGGGGCGCCAAGCGCAGGGAGACTCGCGCCGCGGAACGCCCTGTTTCGGATACCAACCGGCCCACCACCTTCCCCCTGGCCAGCCGCAGCTTGAATACGCCCGCGGACGTGAACTCCCCGGCTCGTACCAGAACCGTGCCCATAATGGGCTCGTAGCTCTTCACGAGAATTCGCAGGGGGTATTCGCCAACGGGAATGTCTTCGATGCGAAAGCGTCCATCAGGCTCCGAGACAAACCGCCGCTCCCCAAGTTGAAAACGCACCGACCGCTGCGCATAGGCCGAGGGGAAGAGGATTCCGCCATAGAGATGGCCATCGTCCGTGCCTTTTAGTTCCAGCAGGCGGCTGTAGTGTTGCGCCGGCACGTCGTACCCTTGCGGCGCCTGGTTACAGCTCGTGAGCAACCAAGCAACGGCGAGCAACAGGAACGAAATCCTCCTTGTCATTTCCGCTCCGGGAAACGTGTGGACGCAAAAATACAGATCACAACTGGCGGGGAGTGATGGGCATTAAAACACAATAATCCATGTGAAGTCAACGCCTTTGCATATAATATGCGCATCCCATCCGGTTAATCCTCCGCGCCTGGCGCCCCCTGATCTTCCAGGGGCAGAATTACGCTAAACACCGCCCCCGGCTGTGCGGCGCGGTAGCGGAGCAACCCTCCGTGGGCGCGCACGATCTGATAGGAAATGGACAGGCCTAATCCATTGCCGGATTTCTTGTTGCTGTAAAATGGCGTGAACAAGTTGGGCAGTATCTCATTGTCCACGCCATCACCCTGGTCCACCACCTCGACCTGATAGTAGGTCCTTGCCGGGTCGGGCAGGGTCTCATCTTCCCGCCAGGGCCCCAGGGCTCTGGTGCGAAGGGTGACCATTGCACCGGGAGGGCTGGCATCCACGGCGTTCTGGATCAAATTTAAAAATACCTGATGCATCCTGTCCTGATCGGCAAACAGTTCAGGCAGGGATGGGTCGTAATCCCTTTCGAACCGGATGCTCTCCTGCCCCGCTGAATTGCTCTGAAACCAGATCAGATTGTCTAGCAACTCATGCACATTAAATCGGGTTCTGTTAAGCGGTTGTCCACCCCCCTGCAAAAGCAAATTCTTGACCAACCGTTCCAGGCGTTCCATCTCCCGGAGAATAATTTCGGGATATCCCCGCAACTCGGGCATTCCCTCCACCTGCCGCGCCAGCAGTTGGGTGGCGCCTTTTACGCCGCTGAGCGGATTGTGCAGTTCATGGGCCAGTCTCTTCACCATCAGGCCTATGGAATCCATCAACCGCCGCTCCCGCTCCCGGTCTTCCAGATGCTCGCGATGGGTCTGATCCCAAAAAGTCACCACGGCCAGCTCCCCTTGATTGCGCGGCACTTGTACGGGATCGATCTGTACCCGCAACAGCAATGGGGGCTGGCCCTCTCCCTGGTCGAAAGTATAGGGATCGATGGTATAGGAAGTTTCTTCCTCAAGCGCCCGGGCCAGATGGGCACAGAGTTGGCTGTCCCTGCCAAACAGTTGTTGCAGGGTTTGCTGGCCCAGTTTCTCCGGTGTCATGTGCCAAAACTGGGCGGCGGCGGGATTGAGGAGTTGAATGCGGCCCGTGCCTTCCACCACCAGCACAGGCATGCTGAGGGAATCCAAAGCGGCTTGCGAAATCGAAAAATTGCTGCTGGACACGGGGCCGTCTCGGGTTACACTGGAATCCGCACCGCCAGCGGACGGAAGTAAAAACAAGTTATATCAACTTTTTTGGATTCGAGAAAATTTTGACCAGCACAGCCGCCACCGTTGCGGTCATTGGCGCCGGATTCGCCGGCAGCGAGGCCGCCTGGCAACTGGCCCGGCGTGGCATCGCCGTGGATGTATACGAGATGCGGCCCCGGCGCATGACCGAAGCCCACCAGAGCGATGGTTGCGCGGAACTGGTATGTTCCAATTCCTTCAAGAGCACCAATCCGGAAAACGCCCATGGCCTGCTCAAGCAGGAACTTGCAGCCCAGGGCTCGCTGATCCTGGAAGGCGCCCAAGCCTGCCGCGTCCCCGCCGGGCAGGCGTTGGCGGTGGATCGCGAGTTGTTCTCGCACTGGATCACCCAACGTCTGGAGCAACATCCGCTGATCCGCCTGCGCCGGGAGGAAGTGCGCGACCCCGCTCTCTTGTTGTCTGCCTATGACCGGGTAATCCTGGCCAGCGGACCGCTCACTTCCCCGCAACTGGCGGATGGCCTGAGCCGTTATGTGGGCGCGGCCTACCTGTACTTCTACGATGCCATTGCGCCGGTGGTCGGCACGGATTCGATTAATATGGACGTGGCCTACCGCGCCTCGCGCTACGGCAAGGGGGACGCGGATTACCTGAACTGTCCCCTCGCCGAGGCCCAATACCTGGCCTTCGTGGAGGCCTTGCTCGCGGCGGAGAAGATGCCCTTTCACACCTTCGAGTCCCTGCGGCCCTTCGAGGGCTGCCTGCCCATCGAGGTGCTGGCCGAGCGGGGTCCACTTACCTTGGCCTTCGGTCCCATGAAACCGGTGGGGCTGCGCGACCCACGCACGGGCAAAAACCCTTTCGCCGTGGTGCAGTTGCGGCAGGAGAACCGCCAGGCCACCATGTACAGCATGGTGGGATTTCAGACCAAGATGACCTGGCCGGAGCAGCGCCGCATCTTCCGCACCATCCCCGGCCTGGAGCAGGCCGAGTTTGCGCGGCTGGGTTCGATGCATCGCAATACGTTTCTTGATTCGCCCCGGCTGCTGAACGAGGATTTGGCTCTGAAGAGCGAACCGCGGCTGTACCTGGCCGGTCAAATTACCGGAGTGGAAGGCTATATCGAGTCCACCGCCATGGGGTTGTACGCGGCCAAGCGGGTGGCTTTGCACTTGCTCGGCTTAGCCCTGCCACGCCCGGGGCCCTGCACCATGACCGGCGGACTGGTGCGCTACGTGACCAGCAACGCGGCCGGCAATTTTCAGCCCATGAATGCGGCCTTTGGCCTGCTGGACCCACCTGCCCGGCACATGGGCAGGAAGGAAAAGCGGGCCCATCTGGCCCGGCGGGCCATGGAAGAGATCGCGGCGTTGGAAGCTTTGGAAAACCCGGCTCCGCAGCAACCGTTGACAACGTCCGGAGCCGCGCTACCGGAAGGGTAAGGCAGGGCAAGCGCGGATCGCAGCCCGTGGCCAGCAGTCCCTGGCGGAAAGGGTGCGAAGGAATTACTTGCATCGCCAGACTGAAATAACTAAGCTTTTCAGACCGCATGGATTGGCAGTGACGCAGGTGACTCTGGCCGGCCCAATTTGAGGCGCCAGCGTGGAGGGATCGGCGTGGTAAGTCCACTGCTCCCGCCGTGACCCGGCCATACCGTTCATGCAACCGAACAACACCTTTCCTACGAATCGAGAGCCATGGCATTTAAGGAACCGGGAAAATCGCCCTGGGAAAAGAATCCGCAACCGAACATTGAGGAATTTCTCAATATTCTGCAGAACAAGTTCAAGCAGAAGATGAACGTCTCCTATGCTTGGTTGATTCCCGCCGCGGTAGTACTGGTGTGGGCCCTGACCGGCATATACTTTGTCGAGGCGGGCGAGCTGGGGGTTGTCAGGCGCTTCGGGGCCATGCAGCCGGTTTTGGCCCAGCCCGGGCCTCACTACCGCATTCCCTGGCCGGTGGACGAGGTGGACGTGGTCAAGGTGGAGCAGATCCGCAGCATGGAGCTGGGCTTCCGCACGGGCCAAAGGGGCAGCTCCGTGGGCCGCATCATTCCGGTGGAATCCCTGATGATCACCGGGGACGAGAACATGGTCAACATCCAGGTGGTGGTGCTATACCAAATCAGCGATCTACCGGCCTATCTGTTCAAGGTATGGGACCCCCTGGGCACTCCGGAGGGCCGCACATTGAGGGATGCCGCCGAAACGGCCCTGCGGGGTGTGGTGGGCAGCATGATCATTGACGAAGTTCTTACCGTGGGCCGGGCACGCGTGCAGCTGGAAACCAAGGAGCACTTGCAGGAGCTGATGGACCGCTACGAAACAGGCCTGTTAATCACCACCGTGAAGCTGCAGGCGGTGGACCCCCCGCAGGAAGTGGACGCCGCGTTCAAGGATGTGGTGAGCGCAAAGGAAGACCGGGAACGCATTATTAACGAGGCCAAGTCCTACCAGGAAGACCTGATCCCCAAGGCCAGGGGCGAAGCGGAGCAGATGCTGCGCGCCGCGGAGGCTTATAGGGAAACGCGCATCAGGGAAGCACAGGGGGAAAGCGCGCGCTTTCTGTCCATGTTGAAGGAATACCGGCAGGCCAAGGCCGTGACGCGGCAGCGGCTGTATCTGGAAACCATGCAGGAGGTACTGAGCAAGGTGAACAAAACGGTGATTTCCAGCAAGGTTGGTCAGCGGGCGCTTCCACTATTGCCTTTGTCTCAGGCCGGCGCAATCATCCCCAGGGCGGCGGCGGGGGCATCCACGCAAGGGGGCCAGCAATGAAAAAAATAATAATTGCCGCGCCCCTGATTTTTCTGGCGCTCCTGATTTCTCAAGCTGTCTTTATTGTGGATGAAACCAAACAGGTCATCCTGCTTCAGTTCGGCGCCTATGTCCGAACCGTGAAAGAGCCCGGACTGAATTGGATGATTCCCTTCGTGCAGGCCGTGACAGAGTATGAAAAACGGCTGCTGCGCTACGACGCGGCGCCGGCGGAGTTCCTGACCCGGGACAAGAAGGCGCTGGTGGTCGATTCCTACGCCCGGTACAGAATCAGCAATCCCAGGAAGTTTTTCGAAACCGTCCGCGATCTGCCGCGGGCCAACGCCAGGATCGATGCGATCATCGCATCGGTATTGCGGGAAACGGTGGCTTCCCACGATCAGTCGGATATTATCACGGAAAAGCGTGAGCCGATCATGGAAGAGGTGGGACAGGAAGTGCGGAAAAAATCCAGGGAATTCGGCGTGGAAGTCATAGACGTGCGCATCAAACGCACCGACTTCCCCAGGGAAATCGCGGAAAGCATACATGCCCGCATGCGCGCCGAGCGGAACCGCATCAGCAAGCGCTTCCGTTCCGAGGGGGCCGAGGAAGAGCTGAAAATCAAGGGCGAAACCGACAAGCAGCGGGCCATCATCATCGCCGAGGCCAAGAAGCAGAGCGAGATTTTGCGGGGCGAGGGCGACGCGGTGGCGATCCGCATTTTCGCCGATGCGCTGCGCCAGGACCCCGAGTTCTACGCGTTTCTGCGCAGCCTGCAGACTTACCGGGAGTCCATGGACGAGAATACGAGCGTGATTCTTACGACGGATTCGCCCCTCTTCCGGTACCTGGAAGGACCGGGCAGGCCCAAGCGCTGAGGACTGAGCTGCGTACCCATAGACGAATGATCAGGTTCTGCGTATTTATTTATGTGTGGATGGACATTTCAAGTGAGGAATTCTCCGGTTATCCGTACCCGAGCGGGCGTTGCCGGCCGGGTTCGCGGCGATCAAAAAATTGCGTGATTTCAATATCCTATAACCAGAGTCAGCAATGATTTTTTCTCATCGCACGGAAGATAATATTTGCATCATTTCGATCGAAGGCAATATAGCCCTTGATGGGGTGGGCGAGGCCAAGGCCTTCCTTAAGCCCCACATTGAAAGCGGGGATATCAAGGGAATCGTTATGAATTTCGAGAAGGTAAACTTCATTGACTCCTCCGGGATCGGGCTGATCGTATCCGTCTTCAAAACCATGCAGGAGAAGCAGGGTCAATTCGCGATCACCAATCTCAGCAAGAAAAACGAGGAGATTTTCACCATTACCCGCTTGAACAAAATCCTCAGCATTCACGACAGCGAAGAGGCGGCACTCGCGCAAATGAAGGGTTGAGCAGCCTCCCCCGCTTCCCCAGGGAAGGGCCCCCTTGCCCCAGGAAGCGGGCGCACAAACCCGCCAATGACGGGGCTCTGGCTGCTTTGCGCTTGCTCGCGCCGGTAGCTGGCAAGAACGGCAGCGGGTCAGGTTGCGCCACCGATAGCGTATGCTCCGAATATCCAGCCTTGGCGCTCTGCACAACCTCTGTTTTCCCTCTTGCCCCCCGGGGTACCGCGCATATTGCACTCACCGGGACCGCTAAGGCTCGCGGCACAAAAATTTCGCACCTCCGTGGAGGCTCCAATCATTTATTGTCATGTTGAGCGTAGCGAAGCATCCGGCGGGGAATCACAACAGACAACAATCCATTGCGTAACAGGGAAGATTCCCCGCTATGCTCGGCATGACAAGCCAAACCGATTCGTTGACCGAGGATCGCTTGGGCGGCGCAGTCCTGGGGGAATGAAGGAAAGATAAGGAAGGACACCCCGCCTGTGCCGTTTTGCCGGGATTCTTGAACCTGCTTGCGCAGGTGGGAGTTGGTATGAGGACTAAGGCTTCCCAATCAAGTCAGGCTTGCACACTGTCCTCAGGGACTGGCCCCCTCAAGAAATTAAGGCTCGAAGAATTTTCCGGCTAGTCGAACACTGCAGCAGTGTCTTCCCTATTCGGAGGCTCCTGGGCGCCGGGCTCGTCGGGAATGACGGTTTCCAGCCGCCCCAGGATAGTTCTTAATTGCCGATCTCTTTGGTACGGGGCAAGGCTGATCTCCGCTTCCAAGGAAACGAGTTGATCCGCAAGGTTAAGCGCGGTCAGGAAGGCCAAATTCATCGAGTTGCTTTTCTCGCTACGGTTTTGCAACTCCGTGATGGTTTCCCCGATCCGGCGCTCCACATCCCTGATGTGGGCTTCTCCGCGCCGGCTGGCAATATTGAATTGCCGTCCCGCAATTGTAATGTCGTACCAGGAGACCGTTGACTCTTCGGCGTATTCGGTCACGGCTGTACCCTTTCCTTGGGTTAACATACGCGCCATCCCAGCGCCAAAAAAGGCTAGCACTAAGCTGGATGATTTGCAATTTCAGGCGGTATCCAGGGCAAGCGCACGGTTGTCTTCGCCGTGGATTCGCGCATAATATCGAAGTTTATTTTGCAGGGCTCGCACAACATTAAATCAGGAAATACGATCCGTGATCATTCAGTACAACACAGGCATATCAGACGAGGAACACCAGAGTGTTTTGGCCAAGCTGAAAGTTTGGGGCTTTCGCGTTCAGCCTAACCCGGGCAGCGAGGGCACCACGCCGGAAACGCATATCCAGGTGGACAATGTGTTCGGCCCGGTGACTGACCTGCATCGGCGCGAGATCAGCAATTTTGACTGCGTCAGGCAGGTCATCGCCATCGAGGGCGTTCCGCAAAACCTGGCCCTGCTCCGGCACGGAAAACACCAGGCGGTGACGCTGCCCAATCCCCATGGGGCCAAGCCGGTGCACATTGGAGGGGATTACCCCCTGACTGTAATGGCCGGCGTGTGCGCCGTAGACAAGGTGCATACCCTGGCATCCCATCAAATGGCCAAGCGGGCCGGCGCGGACATGAACCGTGGCGGCGCCTTCAAGCCCCGCACCAGCCCCTACGATTTTCAGGGCATGAAGGAAGAAGGACTGCAGGTGCTGTGCGAGGTACGCGAGGAGGTAGGCCTGCCCATCGTGAGCGAAATCCTCGATGTGCGCGATATTGACCTGTATATGAAGTACGATGTGGATCTGCTGCAGATCGGTACTAGAAACGCCCAGAATTTTGAGCTGCTGATCGAGGCGGGCAAAAGCGGCAAGCCCGTTATGTACAAACGTGGCTTTTCCAACTCCATCGATGAATCCCTCAAGGCGGCGAACTACATCATGGAGCAGGGCAATGAAAATCTCATATTCTGCCTGAGAGGCGTGAAAGGGATTGGTCACAGCTTTCGCAACCAGGGCGATCTGGACGAAATCGTGGCGCTCTCGCAGGTTATGGCGCGTCCCATCGTCTACGACGTGTCCCATTCCTCGGGCAAGAAATCGGCGGTATCCGGGATCGGCAATATGGCCGCCGCGGGCGGAGTGGACGGTATTCTGCTGGATGTGCATGTGGCCCCGCAGGAAGCGTTGGTGGATGGCTTCCAGGCCATCGACTCCGAGGAAGAACTGGCGGGAATGATATCCACCTGGCGCAAGCTCAGGGATTTGGCCCGCGGCTCGGCGCGGTAGCCACCTGCCATGGGGCGGCAAACCACAATGGTGCGGAATGGGCTCCGGCCCCTCCGCCGGGAGCGGTGATGAAAGGCTGGATTTACACGCACGACCTGGATCCCATCCTGTTCACCCTGGGACCTCTCTCGGTGGGCTGGTACGGGCTCATGTACGGTCTCAGCTTCCTGCTCGGCTATTGGATCCTGGTGCGGCAGGCCCGCAAGTACGGTGGGCCCGTATCGGCGGAAGACCACAGCCTGCTCATGACCTACATCATCCTTGGTGTGGTGATCGGCGGTCGCCTGGGTTGGGTCATTTTTTATGGCGGTCTGCCTTACCTGTACGAACCCCTGCGTATCTTCCAAGTATGGAAGGGCGGAATGTCCTTCCACGGCGGTATGTTGGGGGTGGCCACGGCCTGGTGGCTGTTTGCCCGGCGCCACAATATTCACATCGTGACCCTGTCCGATCTGGTGAGCCCCGTCATTCCCCTGGGATTGATGCTGGGCCGCATCGGCAACTTCATCAATGGGGAGCTTTACGGCAAACCCACGGATGGCAGTTGGGGCGTCATTTTTCCGGGCGATGCGGAGGGCCTGCCGCGCCACCCCACGCAGTTGTATGAGGCCTTCGGCGAAGGGCTGCTGCTTTTCGCAGTCTTGCAGATTCTCCGGCCCTACTTGAAGCGCAAAGGCCTCACCACCGCCTTGTTTCTCGTTGGCTACGGCGTGGCCAGAGCTCTGGTGGAATTTGTGCGCCTGCCCGACCGGGACATCGGCTACCTGTGGAAATTCGTCACCATGGGCCAAGCGCTGAGCCTGCCCATGATCCTGATCGGCGGCGCCTGGGCGTTGATCGTACTGATGCGCCCGCAACCCCAATCCAGCGATAGCGCCTAGCGCCCTCCGTCAGGCGCCACCGGTGGAGGCGAGCAACCTCTCCGCATGGCTCAGCACTTCCGAAGGGGCGATCTCCCATAGACAATTGGTATGCCCGAGCGGGCAGACCTGCTTGTAGCAGGGCGAGCAAGACAGGCCGCGGTACAAGACCTCGGCCCGCGTATTGAGGGGCGCGGTCCAGGCCGGGTTGGAGGAGCCGAACAGGGCAATCTGGGGACGCCGCAACGCGGCGGCGATGTGCATGGCCCCGGAATCGTTGCTCACCAGCAGCGCCGCGCGCGCAAGCATCGCCACCAGGCCAGGCAGGTCGGTGTCGCCGCAGAGGTTGAGGCCCCGCGGGCTGCCGGAAAGAATCCGGTCGCCTGCTTCGCGGTCCTTGGCCAGACCGGTCACCACCACCCGCCGGCCTTGATTCTCCAGGGAGGCGGCCAGTTCACGGTAATGATCCAGCGGCCATTGCTTGGCAGGACCAAACTCCGCTCCCGGCGCCAACACCACATAATCCTGCAACTCCGCCACGGCCTGCGGCAGATGCGCATCGCACCACTCTTGCTCCGGTTCGAGCAGGGGAAAGTATTCCGTATCTCCGTTGTCCCCCCAGATATCGAGCAGACTCAGGTATTCACGTACGAGGTGCACGGAGCGGTGGGCATGGCGGTAGGGCGGTGCCTGGTTAAGCAGCCAGCCCCGGCCCCCGCCCGCGTAGCCGATCCGCCGCGGCACGCCGCTGCGAAAGGCCATCCATGCCGAGGACAGGCTGGGCGGAAGCACAAAGAAGTGAGAATATCCCTGGCCGCGCAAATCCCTGCCGAACTTCCCCGGCGGCTGGGTGGGTTTGTGGTAGGGCAGAATGCGCCCCCGGTGGGGCAGGGGCAGCACCTCAAAACCCTGGCGCACGATCAAATCCACACTGGCATTGGGGAAGCGTGCCATCAGGGCATGCAGAAAGGCGGTGCTCATTAGGAGGTCGCCCAGCCAGTTCGGCGTGCGGACAAGAATGGAGCTGGGCTCGCCGCCGGCGGGGTGCGCGGTGGCTGGGCGGGCTGTCATTGCGTTTTCACTCCATCCTTCTTAACCTGACCGGAACGGTGCGGGGCCAATGCGCTCCGGGTATTTTCCCGGCGCGGGAACACCCGCCCAAGCCCCTGATCCCGGAAGCGGCCATGGTGCGGATAAACCGAGTGTACACGCGCAAGGGCGACAGCGGCAACACCTCCCTGGTGGGCGGCCGGGCCATCCCCAAAGATCACCTGCGGGTGGAAAGCTACGGCACCGTGGATGAACTGAACGCATTGCTGGGGATCGTGCGCAGCATCAACAGCGAGAAACCGGTCGACAACCGCAGGGACGGACTGGATAAAATCCTGCAATTGATTCAGCAGCGGCTGTTTGACCTGGGGGCGGAATTGGCCACACAGCCCGGTGACGAGTTCAAGGGGCAAGTGCGGGTGGACAAGCAGGACGTGGATTGGCTGGAGGAAGTGATTGACACCATGAACGAAGAACTGAATCCCCTGGAAAGCTTCGTGCTTCCCGGCGGGGGGCAGCTCAACGCCTTCTTGCACCAAGCCCGAGTGGTTTGCCGGCGCACGGAGCGCATCGTGGTCACCCTGGGGCGCAAAGAACAGGTGGGCGAGTTCGTGCTGCCCTACTTGAATCGGCTCTCCGATGCCTTGTTTGTCTTCAGCCGTTGGGTAAGCGCCACCATGGACGAGGCGGAAACACTCTGGCAGCCGGGGTTGGCCTACGACGATTCCTGGCGCTGGTAGCGCCAAATCATCCCAAGAAACAATCCGGTTAGAGGCTTTCGTCTTCCTGTGGAAGTTTCACGGAACTTTGCCGATCCCCATTGCGCCGCTTGCGGTAGTTGGGTGCGACGGTGCGGCCGCAGCCGTTGGAGGAGAGAAACCGTGGGGGAATGGAGGATACCTTGAAGAATTCCAGCCGCGAATCTTCCGCCGTATCGCAGGGCCCCAGCAATTTCCCGGCCGCACTCACGCGATGGGCCACCACCGTGGGCGGCTGCCGAAAGGTTTCCACGGCCATGGAGCGTTCCACGGCCTGCATGAATTCCAGCCAAATCGGAGCTGCGGCGCGGCTGCCCGTTTCGGAGGGGCCGAGGGATTTGGACGCGTCGTCGAAGCCCACGTAGACCCCCGCCACAAGCTGGGGGATATAGCCCAGATACCACGCATCGGTGTAATTTTGCGTAGTTCCCGTCTTGCCGGCCGCGGGGCGGTTGAATTCGGAGATCGCCCTGTAGCCGGTTCCCAGGGGGCGGCGCACCACGTCCTGCAGAATATCTCCCACCAGGTAGGCCGTGGCGTCCGAGATCACTTTTTTCAACTTGAACTCGGCCTTTTCCAGCACCTCCCCTTGCGCGTTTTCGATGCGCAGGATGTAGATTTGCTCGGCTAGGTTGCCCTTGCCGGCAAACACAGAGTAGGCGCGGGTCAACTCGTCCAGTTTCACCGAATGTGTTCCCAGGGCGATGATGCTCTCTTCCGGAATGGCGGTGGACAGGCCGAACTTGCGGGCATACTCGATCACCTTGCGCGCGCCCATCTCCTCCACCAATTGCACGGTGGGGACGTTACGGCTGCGCATCAACGCCTCGCGCAGGGTGGTGTTGCCCAGGTACTTCTTGTCGTAGTTTCTCGGAATGTGCTTCCTGCCCGACCGCAACGTGAACACACGCGGGCTGTCCTGAAGAATCGAAGCCGGAGTATAACCCTCGTCAATGGCCGCAGCATAGATGATCGGCTTGAAGGAAGAGCCGGGCTGCCGCTCGGCCTGGGTGGCGCGGATGAATTCACTGGCGCCGTCCCCGCGCCCAAAGCGGGTTCCACCCACCATGGCCAGTACCTCGCCTGTATCCGGATCCATGGCGTACAGGGCGCCGTTGGACTGGGGTTCCTGATACAG
Organism: SAR324 cluster bacterium; assembly: GCA_027297205.1. Classification (GTDB taxonomy): domain Bacteria; phylum SAR324; class SAR324; order SAR324; family JACQKK01; genus JAPUIH01. The sequence goes on from JAPUIH010000281.1 coordinate 26,451, forward strand.
GTCCAGGGTGAATTCCCCGCTTTCCGGGTCGCGCCAGGTGGGCTTGACCAGCACCAGTTCCCCCGGGGCAAGAATGCTGGCAAGATCGTTGATGGGCACCGGCACTTGCTCTTCCTTGGCGTTGAGCTTCAACTGCACCCGCCACTGCTCGCTCAGCAATTCCCAGGGAATGACACCCTCCAAGGTCAGGCCGAGAGCAATCCGCGCTTCCTCCGCGTTCACGTCCACCACCACGCCCTTCACCACCTGCCCCAGTTCCACGGCGTGCGGGGCGTTGAGATTTTCCAATACTTCATCGGGCACTTGCTTGAACTGATCCAGTTCAAGTTTCTCTGTGGAGCGGCGATAGCCGCGGCGCATATCGAGATTACGGACACCGTTGTTGAGCGCCCGGTGCGCGGCCAGCTGATAGTTGAGGTCCATGGCCGTGTAAACACTCAGGCCGCCTTCATACAGATTCTTGCTGCCGTATTTTTTCAGCAGGATACGCCGCACATATTCCACGTAGTATGCCACCGCCGCGATGGTGGGATCCTTGCGCTCGGCCAGAATGATCGGCTCGGAGGCGGCGGCCATCTGCTGTGTGCGCGTAATAAACCCTTCCTCCGCCATGCGCAACAGCACAATGTCCCGTTGTTGCCGCGCCAAGTGGGGATTGCGGGTCGGCTTGTAACGGTTTGGGGCCGGAAGCAGCCCCACCAGCACCGCACTCTCCGAAAGACTCAGTTCTTCCACCGGCTTGCTGAAGTAATATTCCGCAGCCGCGGCCACCCCCCAGGCATCCCCGAAATTGACCTTGTTAAGGTAGAGGGTAAGAATTTCCTCCTTGGTGAATTCCCGCTCAATCTCCAAGGCGAGCAGAATTTCCTTCAGCTTCCTCGTCCAGGTCTTTTTCAAGCTGAGAAAGAACTGGCGGGCCGTTTGCTGGGTAAGGGTGCTGGCGCCCTGGGCGGTCTTCATGGCCAACAGGTTTACCCAGGCCGCCTTGAGCATGCGTAAGGGATCAATTCCCCGATGCTCGAAAAACCGTGCGTCTTCCTTGGCGATCAGCCCGTTGATGAGATGGTGGGGGAGCTGTTTGTATCCCACCAACTTACGGCGCTTAATGAAGATTTCCTGAACTTTCTTGCCGTTGCGGTCATAGATGGTGGTGGGCAGGGCGAACTCGGGGTGCTCCAGCCGTTCCACCGGAGGCAGCGTGGAATTAAGGTAGACCAGCACCGAAACCACCAGGGCGAATGCCGCCACCGCTGCTGTAAGTCCTGTAATTCCGATCCAGCGTGTTACATGCCTGGCCATCTGGTTCCGGCCCTCTCCTTAGTGCTCCGCAGCCATCTTGGCTTCAAGACGCGCCTGGCGCTCGGCTGGCTTTTGCTCGGTCAGATACGTGTAGCGGGCTGAAAGAAAAGCATGCATCGCCTCGCCGGATTCTTCCACCTGCACTGCGGCCAGATAAGCCTCTATGTCCACAGGCAGCTGGACGCTTTCCACTTTCTTCAATTGCGCCACCAGATCGTCCGCGGCCTCTTGCGTGAATCCCAGGACCTCGTTGTGTACGCCCGCGAAATTGCGCAGTGCCCCATTAAAAACTTCATTGCTGGTATAGGAAAAGGGAAGGCTCGCGCAGCGGCACCGCTCGTCGTGAGGCAATTCCGGCCCTTCCTTGCGCCGAAAGCCCTTGCCATACTGAACTCCGTGATCAAACAGGCATGCGCTGGACATCTCCGGCGCCAGGGAAGCCACCACCTGAAAGCCTTCGATGCGCCGCGCATACACCGGAATCTGGGGCAGCCGGCGCCGCCTCTTTATTCGCAGCACGACTACAAAAGCGACCGCCACCAGCAGCACGGCCCAAATGGGGTTCATGGCCCCCTCTCAATATGCAAGGTGCTTCCACCTGCCCGCGCAGGCTCCATTTCCTTGGTCAAATCCGGCCTTTCCCGCAGTGCCACCACTGCCCGGCGGCGCATTTTTCATCCCAGAAATCTGGTTAATAGTAATGGAATTGCCAACGCCTGACAACATGGCCTCCCCTGCGGCATCGTAAAATGCGGCGGCCTCTGTAAGCACCTAAAATGCAGGGCTGATTATGCTGTTCCGCGGAACCAATCGGATTCGATTCTTGACAATACGCCAGTGAAAGCGTAGTTAATTTTAGTTTAGGCAAAGAAATCACTCGAGACTGGAAACCGAAACGATGAAGCGCACCTTTCAGCCGAACAATCGGAAGCGGAAGAAAACCCACGGATTTCGCAAGCGAATGTCCACCGCGGCGGGGCGCAGAATCATCAAGCGCAGGCGCCAAAAGGGCCGTGCGCGGCTGTCCGCATAACGACCCCGTGGCTGGACTATGGATGGACTTCCAAAGGGGGTCCGCCTCCGCTCCATAAAGGATATCCATCAGGTATTCCGCAAGGGCCGTTACCATGCTCTGGGGATTCTCCACGCAAAGACGCTTTCCACCGGGCAGGAGCAAACGCGATTCCTGATTTCCGTGAAGAAGGCCATCGGCAGTGCACCCCGGCGCAACCGGATCAAGCGGCTGGTGCGGGAGGCCATCAGGAAACACCGCAAGGACTTTGCCGCTCCGTACGACATTTGTTTCTTTCTGACCGCGAAACCGCCCAGTCCGTTGCCATACAGCGTCATCGAAGCCGAGATACAAAAACTGATAAAACGGCTTTCTCAATAATAATCAGGGCCACAAGATATTCAATGGCAAAAGTACTGATTCTCTCAATCCGGGCCTATCAATATCTGATTTCTCCGTTGATTCCTCCATCGTGCCGGTTTTACCCCAGTTGCTCGCACTACGCCGCCCAGGCCATTCGCGATCGTGGTTTGCTGACCGGCCTATGGTTGACTTTGTTGCGGCTGTTGAAATGCCATCCCTTGCATCCCGGGGGCTTCGATCCCCTGCCTCGTAAGACCCGGGCGCTTGCGCGCCGCCACCCAGACGTTACCGCCTAGGGAATCGATATGGACCAGCGCATGTTTCTGGCCGCCATGCTTTCCATCGCGGTTATATTCGGCTATTACCTGATCTTTCCGCCCTCTCCCCCCAGGCCGCCGAAACCCCAGCCTCCCGCCTCGCAAAGCGGTGTGGCCATTCAGGACGACCCCGGCGGTCGGCAATCCGCGGGCACGATGGGCGGAACACCCGCCGCCACCCAGCCCGCCGCGCCGCCGCGGGCAGCCCCGGTCAAGGTGCGTCAGATCAAGGTAGACACGCCTCGCTATACTGCATTGTTCGACACACGTGGCGCCCGCTTGATCAGCCTCAAGCTGAAGCAATACAAGATGGGCAAAGACTACATCAACTGGGGAGATATCGTGCCTCCCCTCGGCAAGTACCTGAAAAAACCCCAATTCGACCCCACGGCGACCATGGAAATGGTCAAGGACAAATTGAGCAGGGTCGACCCCCTGGACGTGGTATTCGTGGAGAATCAGGCGCTCACGGGGGAGTTCCGCAGAGTCGGGTTTTCCACGGACGTGGAAGAGGTGAAGATATTCAGCGAGGCCGCGCAACCGGGGCGGATTGTCTTTACCGGCAGTGCGAAAAACGGGTTGACCCTGCGCAAAATCCTCACGTTTCAGCCTGACTCCTACACCATCAATTATGAAATCCAGGTAATCAACTACGGCAAGGACACCCCGTTGCTGAGGGTCATGAACCTGTTCGGAGAAGGGCCGGACCCGGGCAGCGACGGAGACAACGTGCGCAGTTACTACGGCCCCATCTTCCGCGAGGACGGTTCGGTGGACACGGAGAGCGCGGACGGCATTGAGGAAAAGCTGATCGTCCGCGACCCTCAATGGCTGGGTATTACAGCCAATTATTTTCTCACCGCCGCCGCCCCGGAATCACGCATCGACCATGGGATGTTTCGCGTGGCGAAGCCCTCGGGCGCCAGGGAAGACGACGAGCCCATCGCCTACTACGGATTCGAATTACCAGTGGTGAGGCTGAGTCCCGGCAACATGATCTCAGGCGGCGCGCGCCTGTACTTTGGCCCAAAGCAGGTTGACGAACTGACCCGCTTCGGCAACGGACTGGAAGAATCGATTCAACAGACCTTCGACTGGCTGGGGCCCCTGGCCGATATTCTGCTGGCGATCCTGCACTGGTTTAATGGATACACGGGCAACTACGGCCTGGCCATCATCTTGCTCACCGTGGTTGTGAGGGTCGGACTGTTTCCCCTCACTTACAGGGGGATGGTCTCCATGAAGCGCATGTCCAAGCTGCAACCCAGGGTTAAGGTGCTCCGGGAGAAGTACAAGGACAACAAGGAGCGCATGAACAAGGAAATGATGGACATGTACAAGCGCCACAAGGTGAATCCCCTCGGGGGCTGCCTGCCGATTTTGGTGCAATTGCCCATCTTTTTTGCACTTTACAGTGCCCTGCTCAGTGCCATTGAGCTGCGGCACGCATCGTTTTTCGGCTGGATTACGGACCTTTCCGCAATGGACCCGCTATACATTACCCCATTGCTGATGGGCGCCACCATGTTCCTGCAGCAGCGGCTGACCCCGACCACCATGGACCCCACCCAGCAACGGATCCTGATGTGGATGCCGGTCATTTTCATGGTTTTCATGTTCAGCTTCCCTGCCGGGCTGGTTCTTTATTGGCTGACGAGCAACACATTGTCCATATTGCAGCAGCTCATAATCAACCGGGTACATATACCCGAGCCGGTTGAGAAGGAGGGCTGATGCGCCGCGGCGACTAGTCTTCGTCGCCGGACCCTTCGCCGACGAATATCTTGATGCCGTCTTCGAGGATCCCTCTCAAATGCGGATTGTTTTTGCGTTTGGCTTCCATGCACTGCTGGCAGCTACACGTGGTAAAATGGGTCTTTTGGAATTTCTTGAATTTTAATTTGGTTAGATCTTTGCCCTCGTCCTGCATATCCTGCAGCAATTTTTCGATCGGTTTTAGGGCCATCTCCAGGACGGCTTTTTTGCGGGGATCTCTTCGAAACAACATCAGGGTCTCCACTTGCATCGCCCACTGGGTAGGCGCTTGAGGCGGCCAACGCAATCCGTCAGCCAGGTCCGCGGGGCCGGTACACCCATCCAAGCGGGATGGGCCGGTCAAGAATAGCAAACAACAGAAACGGCAGCCAAGCAGGGAAATGAAAATTCTGTCCGGGAAGGAACTCTCCGAACTGATCCAGGCCGAACTGGCCGGGGAGGCCGCCGCGCTGAAGAAGCTGGGCTGCACTCCCACGCTGGCGGTGATCCGGGTGGGAGAAGATGAGGCCACGGGTATCTATGTACGCAACAAGGTGCGCGCCGCCGCAAAAGTGGGCCTGCACAGCGAAGATATTCACTTGCCCGCGTCCACCTCCCAGTCCGAACTGGAAGCGAAGGTGGAATGCCTTAACAGTGATCCGGCGGTGCACGGATTAATCTGCCAGCTGCCCCTGCCGGGCCACCTGAACGAGAAGCGGCTGCCGGAACGGATCGACCCCCTGAAGGATGTGGACTGCTTCCATCCGCTCAATTTTGGCCTGATGGCCATGGGCACCCCGCGCTTTCTGCCCTGCACCCCTGCGGGCATTATTGAGATTCTGTTGCGCTACGAGGTTCCCGTGGCTGGACAACATGTGGTGGTGCTGGGCCGCAGCAATATCGTAGGGCGGCCCGTGGCCATGATGCTGGGCCATAAGGGCATCGACGCCACGGTCAGTCTGTGCCACTCGCGCAGCAAGGACGCGGCCCAATTGATGCGCCAGGCGGACATTCTCGTCGCCGCCATCGGCCAGCCGGAATGGGTCAAGGCGGATATGTTGAAGGAAGGGGCGGTGGTGATCGACGTGGGCGTGCATCAAGTTCCCGACCCCTCGCGCAAAAGGGGCTACCGGATCTGTGGAGACGTGGACCAGGCCGACGCCGCCAGCCGCGCCGCCGCCATGACCCCTGTTCCCGGAGGCGTGGGGCCCGTGACCATCACCATGCTGCTAAAAAATACCATCGCCGCCGCGCGCATGCAGATGGGCGGGCCTCAGGGCGGAGACACGCCCGCATAGAGGAATGCCACCGCACTACGCCTCGGCAGGATTGCAAGCCGCGCTCCGCCTTCCCCACTCCCGCGCCGCCGCGCAAAAAACCGATCCAGGGCACTCGGCGACTTAAGGCTGTCAAATTTCCTTCCACGGCCCTAAAATATAGGGCATTTTCTGCTGCTTCGATGTGTGTGGGCAATTCTGGTGCAGGTGATACTCTGCGGGGAGTGCCTGCACCGGCCCCGGAGACAAGCCTATGAAAGCGTTCGTCGTTGTGGACGTACAGTATGATTTCTGCCCCGGCGGCTCCTTGGCTGTGACGGATGGAGATCAGGTGGTGCCTTTCATTAACGCAATCCGCACAAACTATCCCTTGGTGGTTTTTACGCAGGACTGGCATCCCGCGGGTCATGCCAGTTTCGCCTCCAGCAATCCCGGCACAAAGGCCGGGGATATCATCAAGGTGGGCGGGCAGGATCAAATCATGTGGCCCGACCACTGCGTACAGCACAGCCACGGAGCCGAATTTCACAAGGAATTGGACAGGCGGCCGGACGATCCCGTGGTGCGCAAGGGCGAGCTGTCCCAAATCGACAGCTACAGCGGTTTCTTTGACAATGATCACCAGAACGAAACCGGACTGCGGGAGCTCCTCCAGAAGTACGGGGTCGACGATATTGACGTGGTGGGTCTGGCCACGGATTACTGCGTTAAATTTACCGTGCTGGACGGGCTGAAATCCGGATTCAAGGTCACTGTGCTTAGGGGAGGCTGCCGGGCGGTGAATCTTCAGCCCGGCGATGGTGAGCAGGCCTTGGCGGAGATGGCCGCGGCCGGAGCGGCGGTGCGCTAAGGAGGCCCGTGGCCGGCTGTGTGCAGGCAGCCGACCCTCGGGCGGATCCATTTGAGAGAGCTTAACCTCGCTCGAAGATAGCGGCCAGCCCCTGTCCGCCTCCGATGCACATGGTTTCCAGGCCGTAGCGCCCGTCGCGCCGCTCCAGCTCATTAAGCAGGGTGGCCAGGATGCGCACGCCCGTGGCGGCAATGGGATGGCCCAAGGAAATTCCAGATCCGTTCACGTTCAACTTGTCCGGGTCGTTCCAGTCCCACTCCTTCAGTACCGCCAGCACTTGCGCGGCAAAGGCCTCGTTCAATTCCACCAAATCCATATCCTTGAAGCTGAGCCCGGTGCGCTCGAACACCCGCTTCACCGCCGGCACGGGCCCCACCCCCATGGTAGCCGGATGACAGCCCGCATTGGCGAAGCCGGTCATGAATGCCATTGCCTTCAGGCCGAGTTCCTCCAGCTTATCCTCCGCCACCACCAAGCACGCGGCCGCGGCGTCGTTTTGCTGGCTGGCGTTTCCTGCGGTGACCGTGCCGTCTTTTTCCACCGGACGCAGCTTGGTTAATTGCTCCATGCCCATGTCGGGCCGTATCCCCTCGTCGGAGCAAAATTGCACGGGATCGCCCCGGCGCTGAGGGACGCTCACCGGCACCACCTCTTCGCCAAATTTGCCCGCCTCCCAGGCCGCTTGGGCGCGCTGGTGGCTGCGCAGGGCGTATTCGTCCTGGGCCTCCCGGGAAATGTTGTGCTTCTTGGCCAGGTTTTCCGCGGTCTCGATCATGCCGGAAATATGCCCGAAGCGCTCTTCAGGCGAGGCCTTCTCGCGCGCCCTGACCAGCCGATCATGGAGGGTCACGGAGCCCATCCGGGCCCCCCAGCGCGCATCGTTGGTATAGAATTCGGTATTGCTCATGCTTTCCGCGCCGCCGGCGATTACCACATCCGCATTGCCGGTCTGCACCATCATCGCGGCATTGATCACTGCCTGCAGGCCGGAACCGCAGCGCCGGTCCAGCTGGTAGCCAGGCACCTCCTGGGGCAAGCCGGCTTTCATGGCGGCGTAGCGGCCAATCGCCGGGCTCTCCCCGCTGGGATAGCCATGGCCGAATATAACATCGTCGATTCTTGAGGAGTCGAGGCCTGTTTTTTCCACCACGGCACTAATCACCACCGCGGCCAGATCATCGACCGTAAGCGGTTGCAGGCTGCCGCCGAATTTTCCAACGCCCGTACGCAGGGGGCTTACGATGGCTGCTCGTCTCATGACATTCTCTCCAATAATCGGGTTTGCGGGGGATCACTCCAAATTGCCTGGGGAATGCCCTCATATACCGCCACGCGGCCCATCTGGCAATCGGAGATTGCCCGCGCTATGCGGGAAACCGCCACGGCCCACCACGCAAGGCGGCACACAAGTCATCGCGCCCCGCCGATTGCGTCCAACGGCGCAATGCGCTGGATACGCCGGCATCGCATTTGCGGTGAATTAATCCGAAGGCCGTTCGGTGACCAGGGCGCTTGCCGGGCTTTTACCCCGATTGACGATTTTGCCCAGAACCACCACGGGCACCACCAACGAAAGACCCACCCAGTTGGATACAGTCTCAGGAAAGGCCAGCAGCAACCCGGAGGCCACACACAAGGCGCGAGTGAGCAGGGACAGGGGGTCGGCTGCCAGCACTCCCACTTTCACCAGGTAGCCCTGGAGCCCGGAGGCGATCAGGGTCACGCCAAAGATCGCCGTGGCGAACTCGTACGCCACCTCCCACAGCGGCCCGTGGAATACCAGGGCCGGGTTGAGCACGAAGAAGAAAGGCAGAAAATAAATGATGCTGCCCAGCCGCATCGCTTCCAGCCCCGTGCGGATGGGGCTGGCCCCCGCCAGGCTGGCCGCGGCGAACGCGCCCAGGGCAACCGGGGGCGTGATGAAAGACACCATCCCCCAATACAGAATGAACAAATGCACCGCGAGGGGATCAAGACCAAGTTCCACCAGGGCCGGCGCCAGCACGATTGCCAGGAAAATGTAGGCGGCGGTGACGGTCATGCCCACACCGAGGATGAAGCTGGTCAGCGCGCCCATCA
>JAPUIH010000282.1 GCA_027297205.1 SAR324 cluster bacterium
CGGCTCCGGAGGGTGGGGCTCGGCCAGCAACAAGCAACTTCGGATGGAGCCGTCCGCGATCATGGGCAGGGATGGGGCATGCTCTGACTGAAACATCATGGGCAACATTCAGAAAAGGTGGTTTCCGGTGACCGATGGCGCGGAGCCCCACCATAGTAGGCGTAACTGAATTCGGTTGTCTTTCCGGAATATTGCCTTCAATATAATCGAACGCCAACAAGCTGCCCCGCGGGAGAAAGCGGCATTTCCCGGCGAATGAAATTCCCAGGATGGAGTCCCTACCAGTTATGGACACGCAAGGGCAAACCAAGAAGGTATATCTGCAAACCTTTGGTTGCCAAATGAATGAGTACGATTCCGGAAAAATTCTGGAACAACTGCATGCCTTATCCTACCACCGCACCGAAGATCCGCGGCAGGCGGACCTGATCCTCATCAACACCTGCGCAATCCGCGAAAAATCGGAGCATAAGGTGTACAGCCTGCTGGGCTCATTGGGCCGCATCAAATTGGAAAATCCCGGCGTCAAAATCGGGGTTGGCGGCTGTGTCGCGCAGCAGAAAGGGGAAGAAATTCTGAAGCGTGTGAAGCTGGTCGATCTGGTGTTTGGCACGGACAATATCTTCGAGCTTCCCGACATGCTCGCGCGCAGTGACAACGGCGAGCGCGTGCTGCGCACCGAGTGGCATCCCGGCAATAAGAAAATCGACAATTTCATACCTGTATTTCCCGGCACTCGCGGACAGGAAACGCCCATCACTGCTAGCATCGCCATTACGAAGGGATGCAACAATTTCTGTTCTTTCTGCGTTGTACCCTATACGCGGGGCCGGGAAGTAAGCCGGGAACCGGACAACATTATTGAGGAAGCCTCGCGGCTCGTGGGGTGGGGTGCGAAGGAAATTATGCTGCTCGGCCAGAACGTGAATTCCTATCGGGCCGGGCAGACCCGCTTTGTCGATTTGTTGCAGAGGCTCAACGGCCTGGAAGGTCTGGAGCGCATACGCTACACTTCTCCCCATCCCAAGGACTTTAACGAGCAGTTGGCCCAAGCCCACCGGGACTTGCCCAAGTTATGCGAGCATTTGCATTTGCCGTTTCAATCGGGCTCTGACCGTATATTGAAAGCGATGCGGCGCAACCACCGCATTGCGGAGTATCTGGAGAAAATGGAGATGGTCAGGGAGACCGTGCCCGGAATTGCCTTGTCCACGGATATCATTGTGGGATTTCCGGGAGAAAGCGACGAGGACTTCCACGGCACGTTGCAGGTGATGGACGCTGTGCGATTCGATCACATCTATGCATTCAAGTTTTCCCCCCGCTCGGACACTCCCGCGGCGGACTTCCCGGATCAGGTGCCCGAGCGGATCAAGGCTGACCGGCTGGCCCGAATTCATGAGCTGCACGAACGGACCCTCAAGGAGATCCACCGTGGGTTGGTAGGGAGCCGTCAGGAGGTGTTGCTGGAAGGCGCGCATCCCAGGGAGTCAGGGGCTCTTATCGGCAGGACGCGCGGGCATAAATCCACCACTATCCCGGGATGCAGCCGCAAGCCGGGAGAAATCGTGAACGTGGAGATCGTCGCCACTCGAAAATTCTCTCTTGTAGGAAGGGAGGTCGGCCGTGGAAGCTAACGAACTTACTGAAATGAAGGTGTACCGGCTGGTCTTTGACCCTCAGACCAACTCTCCCATCGTCATTCTCCAGGATGAAGGCTCCGGAGCTTTGATGCCCATCTGGATCGGAATTTTCGAAGCGCATTCAATTGCCATGAAAATGGAAGGGGTGGAAACCTCCCGGCCGCTCACCCACGATTTGCTCAGCAACACCTTCTCCACCATCAATGGCATGGTGGAACGGATCGAGGTGGTGGACCTGGTGGACAACACTTACTTTGCGCGCATTTACTTCCAGGTTTCCAACAAGAGTTATTCCTTGGACTCCCGCCCCAGTGATGCGATCGCCCTGGCGTTGCGCACGGCCAGCCCCATTTTTGTGGCCAACCACGTGCTGGAAAGAAGCAAGATCGATCCCTCCGAAATTGGGGATATGGACGGAGAGGAAGGCGCGAGCGAAGAAGACCAGTGGACGCGGGTTCTGAAGAATTACAACCCTGAAGGGAGCAAGGAAAAGCTCAATTAGGCGGGTTCAACAGCAGTTTCGGGCGGCGCGCGGCAACTTCGCGTTTCCTCATCGCGCAGATTCTACTCAATTGTGCATTTCGCTTTTCGGTTCGCGCATCATCAATGCCGTGACCGCTTCCCCCGGACTGCTTCCCTTGAACAGCACGGCCGATACCGCTTCGGTGATGGGCATGTCGGTGTTGTGTGCCGCGGCCAACTCAATTGCCGCCTGTACCGAGTAGTAGCCCTCCACCACCATACCCACCTCATCCAGGGCCTGCTCGGGGGATTTGCCCTGCCCGATCAGGTAGCCGAATTTCCAGTTGCGGCTGTGGTGGCTCATGCAGGTCACCACCAGATCGCCGATTCCCGCCAGTCCGAAGAAAGTCTCCTGCCGGGCGCCCATGCGCAGGCCCACCCGCATAATCTCGGACATGCCGCGGGTGACCAGCCCCGCCTTTGAATTGTCTCCAAAGCCAAGCCCATCCGAAATGCCACAGGCGATGGCGATCACGTTCTTCAGCGCCGCGGCCAACTCGACGCCCACCACGTCGGTCTGGGTGTAAATGCGGAAGCGGGGCGTCATGAACAGTTCACGGATTTCCTCGGCCACCTCGATTTTGGCGGCCGCGCTGGTGACCGCCGTGGGAATTTCCCGGCTCACCTCTTCCGCGTGGCTGGGACCGGAAAGCACCCCAATATGCTCACTCGACCCAGCGCCCAGTTCCGCCTCCACCACCTCGGACATCAACGCGTGGCTGCCCTGCTCAATGCCTTTCGAGCATATGGTAAACGTTTGTCCACTATATCCAATTTCCGCGATGCGCCGGCACGTTTGGCGCACATGGGCCGCCGGCACCACGCATACGATGGTTGTGCATCCTGCCAGGGTGGCGGCAAGGTCGGTGGAGATGGCAAGGCTGGAAGGGATTTCCAGATGCGGCAGCTTGGGGTGGCGGCGGGTGCGGAGCAGTTCCTCGACCACGTCTTCGGCGTATTCCCACACGGCCACCTCGAGCCCCTTGCGGGTCAGCAACGTAGCCAGCGTGATTCCCCACGTTCCGGCAGCGAGCACAGCGACTTTCATAGGCATCACCCAGGCTGGCCGGCGGCTCTACTTGAACGCGGCAAGTTTTGCCGGCAATAGCTGCTTGTCGAGCCTGCGGTAGGCGGGAAGCCCATCTTGATAGGGAGGGTAGTCCTCTCCCTGAATCAGCGGCAGGCAGTAGCTGCGGAAGCCTTCGGTAATGTGGTAGCCGTCCTCGCGGATAAACTCGGAAGGCATCATTTTTTCCTGATTGGCGATATTGGAGGCGTCCGTTTGGGCCAGGGACCACTTGTAGGGCTCTTCCTGCTCACGCACGATGGTCACCATAACACCGCTCATGCCCTGCCCGGCCAACTCCACGGCTTTGCGCCCGCAGGCAACGGCCTGCTCCACGTCCGTGGCCGACGCGATATGCCGCCCCGAGCGCTGGCAATAGTCGAGTATCGCCCCGTGAACTTTCAGATCGAGTTCCTGCTTGACCAGTTCCTGGATGAATTGCCCCGCGCCGCCCAGCTGGGTATGGCCAAAGTCGTCCTTGCCCCCGCTTTCCGAGAGAAATTTCCCCTCCTGGTTTTGCACGCCCTCCGAGACCGTGATGGCGCAGATGTTGCGCTTGGCCACGGTATCCTCCACCGTCTTCAGGAAACGCTGCTGATCGAAGGGCACCTCGGGCAGCAGGATCAGATGCGGCCCCTCGGCTTCCGTGCGGCTGGCCAGACCTGTAGAGGCCGCGATCCATCCGGCGTGGCGCCCCATGGTTTCCAGCACGAATACTTTGGTGGAGTCCTTGTACATGGATTCCGTGTCCATGGCCGCTTCCAGCATGGAGATGCTGTTGTATTTGGCCACGGAGCCGAAGCCGGGAGAGTTGTCGGTGATGGGCAGGTCATTGTCGATGGTTTTGGGGACGCCCAGCACCTGCAACGGATAACCGTGAATCTCGGCGAAGCGGTTCAGCTTGGCCACCGTGTCCATGGAGTCGTTGCCGCCATTATAGAAAAAATAGTGAATATCGTGGGCCGCCAGCACTTCGATGATGCGCTCGAACTCCTCCTTGTTTTTCTCCAGGTCCTTCAGTTTTTTTCGGGCGGAGCCCATGGCGCCTGCCGGCGTGTAGCGCAAAGCCTC
>JAPUIH010000283.1 GCA_027297205.1 SAR324 cluster bacterium
GCGGAAGAGGGGCAGCGCCTCTCCGATCTCATCGCACCAGCTTAGGTTATGCTCTTTGCTGGGCGTCCAGGGGAAAGCAGCGAGGGCCAGGCCCGGCTGCAGGGCCTCCCAACTGCCCTTCCGCCGCACCCCGTCAAAGGGCGCGGGCGCCTGGGCGGCCAAATCATGGAGCGCCGTGGCGGCCAGGGCATTGGGCGCCGGAAATGGGAGGGGCAGGGAAGTTTCCAGCCGCGCCACTTCCGCCTGCTCCCCATTGCGGGCACAGGCGGTGCAGACCCGCTCCGCGCCGGGGGAGGATGCGGACTCGGTGAGCACAGTGAGCGGATCGCCCTCGTAGGCGGGCGTGAGGAAGGTCACCTGCGCGCGGTTCCGCGCCAGAAAGTCCACCCCGAAATGTGAAACCAGGGGATGCAGGAGATGGCTGTAAATGACCCGCCCCGCCACCAGGGCGCCCTTGAAACCCAGGGAGCGGGCCACCTGGTCCGAATGCACGGAAGGCCCCGCATCCCGGGAGATGTTGCGGGCCCGCACCCGGTAAGGCGGCCAGGGGATGCTGTTGGTGTGTGCGCTCATGGAACCGGAACCGTCTAGCGCGCCATTTTTTTCACGAACACCACCAGGAACAGGCCGATTGTGAAGGCGCCGATAAAAGCCTCTACCGCCGCCACTGCGCGCACGGCCCCCAGGGGCACGATTTCCCCATAGCCCAGGGTGGTGAAGGTGACCACGCTGTAATAGAGGCAATTCAGAAATATCAGCAGGTTCTCTGTAAAACCCGCCTCCGCCCGGTAGACGATTGCGCCGCCACCGCCGCTCACTCCAAATATAAAGAACAGGAACGCGGAGATTAGAATGATGGACAGGGAAAATCCGATCACCCGCACGGGCATTTCTCCGTACCCGCAAATCAGGTCCATCAGCTTTGAGGTGAACCACTGCCGCGACCCGAGACGCATCTGCATGCGCCGCATCACCATTTCCCTGTAGAAGAATTCCCCCGCCAAGCCGAAATGTCCCCGTTCCGCGGCGGCGCGGCTCAGATTGCGGCAAATCTCTTCCGCCTCCAGGTACAATTCGCGGGCGGCGGCCCGGCTGCCCTCGCCACGCAGGTTGCGGGCCTGCCTCTGCTGAGGGAGCACCTTGCCCCACTCCACTTGCTCCAGGGTAGCGTCGTGCAATTGCACGCCCAACAGGTTGGCGCCCGCAAGATGCCCATGGTTCAGGTTGGCATCCTCGAAATTGGCCTTGAAAAGGTTGCTGCCCCGCAGGTCGATGTTGAACAGGCGCGCCCCGCGCAGGCTGGCGCGGGAGAGGTCCGCGTTGGAAAGATTGACACGGCGGCTGATGTCACCGTGATTGAGATCCACACCCTCCAAGTCGGCGCCCTTGAGGATGAATCCCTCCATGCTCTTGCCGGATTCGGCCCAGGCTTCCAGGCGGGCCTTGAGGCCGCGGCCCGATTTGGAGATTCCCGGATCGTGCCAATAGCACAATCCGTCCTTGCCCTGCACTTCCCCCACACAGGGTGCGCCGCCGCTGCCCAGGTAGCGGCAGGTCATCACTCCTTTTCTCGCCATCCCCAGCCCCCAGGTTAATTGCCATGACTGGTGCGGCGCCTCCGGCCCTGTTGATCGCAAGCCCGCCCGCCGCAATTGTGCAACGCCCATCCGGAGCCTGTCAAACCATGCCCCCGTCGGGGGCAATGAGCACTGGCCGCTGGAGCGGGGATGATGCTACACCGAAGGCGATTGGGACGTGTGCCCGCCGGAGGTTCAAACCGGGCGCGCCCGCCGGGAAGGCAGATATCAACCGACCATACGAGGCAGCAATGAAGATCAACGACGTTACCCTTACCCTATTCACCTGGGACGGCATCCCGGCCACCACTTATGGGCAGCACACGGGAAGCTTCCAGGGCAATAGCGAGCTGGGCCTGCTCAAAATCATGACCGACGAAGGCGTGGAGGGCCATGCCTTTCTGGGTTCCGCCAGCAGAGGCGCGGAACTGGACGCCACCTCGCTGATCCGTCATCTCAAGCCTGTCCTGATGGGCAAGAATCCGCTCGATCGCGAACGCTTGTACCAGGACTTGTGGAGGCGCAACCGTCACACCACCCTGCGGGCCATCGGCGCGGCGGACGTGGCCTTGTGGGATATCGGAGGCAAGGTGGCCGGGATGCCCATCCACCGCCTGCTGGGCTCTTACCGGGACAGCGTGCCCGCCTATGCTTCCTCGGCGGTGCAGGATTCCAGGGAAGCCTATGCCGAGGAGGCCGCGGGCTTTAAGGCCAAAGGCTGGCGGGCTTACAAGATTCACCCACCCATCAGGTGGCGCGAAGATATCGCAATCTGCCGGGCCGTGCGCGAGGCCGTGGGAGATGAATACCAGCTCATGCTGGATTGCACCTGGTCCTACAATTATGAGACCGCCCTGAGGGTGGGCCGGGCCATCGAGGAACTGGACTATTACTGGTACGAGGATCCGCTGGCCGACGACGATATCTACAACTGCGTCAAGCTGCGCCAGAAGCTGGACATTCCCATCATGGCCACCGAGTACTCCCCCGGCGGATTCCAGTCCTACGCCCCCTGGCTGATGCTACAGGCCACTGACTTTCTGCGCGGCGACGTGGCGGTCAAGGCGGGCATCACCACCCTGATCAAAACGGCTCATCTGGCCGAGGCTTTTCACATGAACTACGAAGTGCATCACGGCGGCAACTCCCTCAACAATTTCGCCAACCTGCACGTAATTCTGGCCATCGCCAATTGCGAGTTCTTCGAGGTGCTGCTGCCGGACGAGGCCCAGAAGTATGGGCTGGTGGAGGATATCGTGGTGGACGGCCAGGGCATGGTGCATGCGCCCACTGCACCGGGGCTGGGAGCGCGGATCGACTTTGAGCTGATCGCACGTAAGCAGATCGCGGTGCTCAGCTAGATAGAGCGGGAGGGCCTCTGTCCAGGGAGGTTTGTCCCGCCCCTGGCCCTGCCAGGTCATTCTCCCCCCGGCAGCGGCTCAGCCGCCGGGTACGGTGCCCGGCGGCAGGCCAGCCACGTAGGATGCGATCTCCCCCGGCCGGGTCAGCCAGATGTCCTTGGCGTGATCGGCCACATGACGCAGGGCGCGGCGCAACTGGCGCAGGCGAAAGGGCTGACCCACAATAAAGGTGTGCAGGGAGAGGGCGAACACCATGGGCTGCTTCACCGACTGTTCCAACTGCTCATCCAGATTGTCCATGATGATGGTGGTGAAGTCCGCGTCACTGGCACGGCGGTAGATGATCGCCGTGGAATCATTGATTTCCATGCAGGGATAGGGCACGGCCAGCAGCGGCCCGGCACGGGTGGAAAACCAGATGGGCTGGTCGTCGAAATGCCAGTCCAGCATGTAGGAATAGCCCGCTTCCTTGAGCAGGTCCGGCGTGACCATGCTCTGGGAAATCCAGGGACCCAGCCAACCCGCGGGGGGCTTGCCTTCGTGCCGGGTGAGGATATCGGTGGCCTCGGCGATCAGCGCGCGCTCCTCTTCCTCGGGCAAGTCTCCCTGGCGCTGGGAGTTGGTGCGGCCATGCCCGACGATCTCATCTCCGCGGGCGCGGTAGGGTTCCAACACCTGGGGGCAGTGATCGTACACACTCCCATTGACCAGCAACGCGACGGGCAACTGCAACTCCTCGAACAGGTCCAGCAGCCGCCAGATACCTACCCGGTTGCCATAGTCCCGCCAGGCATAGCCGCGGTGATAGGGCGGCAGGGACACGGAAGTGAAGTCCGAGCCCGGAGACTCCCCAAACGCGAAATGTTCTACATTTAGGGCAATATAAAAGGCCAGCCGCTTTCCGTCCGGCCAACTGTAATCCGGCCGGTCGGTAATGGCCGAGAATGGATAACGGTTATGGGCGGGCAACATGATCGATCTCCTGATAGGGTGCGGGGGCGGGCCAGGGGGTGCCGCCGCCCCTCTCGGTGCGCTGCTGGGCGAAATCGCTTGCGCACCGAGTTCTAGCAGACCTGGACAGCCCCGCCAAGCCGTCCACCGTACGGGTGATCGCCGGGACCGGATTGTTCCTGCGTACAAATTGCGTTAGCTTGGCTGGAAATGTTTCATCAGGAACCCACCACGAGGCCCTCGCCTGAAATCGGCAGGCTGGAGGCACCAGGAACAACACGATGACCCGCGAGCGCATCAACTTTCTCTTCCTCAATCTGGGGCATTTTTACGATCATCTGTTCATGCTGCTCTTCGCGACGGTGGCCGCGCTGACCCTGTCCAAAGAGATGGGGCTCAGTTACGCCGAATTGATCCCCTATGCAGTGCCGGGTTTTGTAGCCTTTGGCGCCGGGGCCGTTCCGGCCGGTTGGCTGGCGGACCGCTGGAGCCGGCCGGGCATGCTGATCATATTTTTTATCGGGATCGGCCTCAGCTCGGCGCTGGCCAGCCTGGCCCGCACGCCCCTGGAGATTGGCGCGGGGCTGTTTCTGATCGGGATATTCGCCTCAATCTATCATCCGGTGGGCATCGCCATGGTGGTGGAGGGCCGGGAGAAGACCGGCGTGCCCCTGGCCATCAACGGCATATTCGGCAATATGGGGGTGGCCACTGCGGCCCTGCTGGCGGGCGTATTGATCGATTTCGCTGGCTGGCGCGCGGCTTTTCTGGTGCCAGCCGCGGCGGCCGTGGCGACGGGCCTGGCTTATGCCGCGTTCCGCTTCGCCGGCAGGGAAGCAGACCAAGGCCAGGCGGCCCAGGGAACGGCCGGCGGTGCGGCGGAGACGGGGCTCCCCGGACGGCGCGTCCTGCTGTGGGTGTTTTCCATCATATTTTTTTCCACGGCCTGCGGGTCATTGATCTTTCAGGCGACCACCTTTTCCCTGCCCAAGTTCTTCGACGAGCGGCTGGCGGACCTGGCCAACAACGCCACCCAGATCGGCTCCTGGGCGTTTGTGGTGTTCACCATCGCCGCCTTCGCGCAACTGCCGGTGGGTCACTTGATCGACCGGTATTCCATCCGCACGGTGTTCGCCGTGGTAGTCGGCTTGCAGGTGCCAATGTTTTTGTTGATCGTCAATCTCAGCGGCGCTCCGGCGTTGATCGTATCCGTGGCCTTCATGCTGCTGGTGTTCGGCCAGATTCCCATCAATGATGCGCTGCTGGCCCGTTTCAGCAAAAGCAGCTGGCGCAGCCGCGTTTACTCCTTCAAATACATCCTCACCTTCACCATTAGCGCCACGGCAGTGCCCATGATTGCTCTGTTGCACAAGACGGGCGGCTTTGCCGCGCTGTTTTCCATCATTGCGGCGGTGGCGGGGGTGATGTTCTTGGTGGTGCTGTTGCTGCCCCGGGACGGTCTCACCACCGCGCCGGGCCTGGCCACACAACAGTAGGCTCCCGCCGGGAGCCGGTTTGGCGCTCATTCTTTCAGACAGATCTTAGGAGGCACCAGCGGGGGGGAAGCCCGTGCGGGGCTGGCCCGCCTCGATGCTGGAATACATGCCGAGGAAGCAATCGGGCAGGCGCCGCCCTTTGTGCAAGGTCAACCACAAGCGAAGCATATGCCGCTTCCTGTCTTCTTCCTCATGGTCGGCAAAATCGTTACGGCCATGCAGCGTCGCGTAGTTGTTGACCCATTGAATATCGCCCAACTGCAAGTCCATCACCAGGCACAGGTCTTCCCGGCGCGCCAACGCATCCAGCATGTCCAGAGCTTCGGTCTGCGCATCGGTCAGGGACGGTACTTCAGGATAGGCATGGCCGCGGGTGATGAAGGCGCGGTTGTAGCGGGAGGTGACCTGCCCATCGAGTTGACTGAACACGGGGATCTCATAGTAGGGCTTGCGGTCCTTGCGCGGCTCACCTTTTCGTTCCAGGCAGTATGGCCGGTACAACTCCTCCAGCAGATCGGGGCGTTGCTCCAACATTTCGTTATGGAGGGTCATGGAACTGACGAGCAGACTCTCACCACCACTCTTCGCCTTGCGGTAGCAGAGCAATCCCACCACGTCGGTTGAATCCGAATGGAAGTTGAGGGGGCGGTTGGTCTGGTAGCCACGCGCGGTTTCCAGTGTGTAGTCACTGCCCCGGTCGTATACATGGCCAAATATATGCCCGTCGAAATCCTGGGACACAGCCTGTCCCAGGTGGGTGCCCAAGCCCCAATACACAATCTCGGTCTCTTCCGGCGAGTACTTGTCCACGGGCAGGCCGCGCAGCAAGTGGAACCCCCGTCCCCCCTCCAGTTCGCATTGCAATCCTTCGATCACATCCGAAAGGCCGGGCAAGGGAAAGTCCTGGCGGGTGATTTCCAGCAGGGAAAGCCCGCGCTTGCGCACGCCTTGCAGCGCCGCTTCAATTTCCGTGATCTGCCCTGGAGTGAAGTGGTGAATCCAGGCATCGCTGTTTTTCAAGTCTTCCCCGCGCCATAAGACGGCACCGCCCGCCGGTTTGATAGCTGAACCTGCGTCGTTTTTCTTCGCGATGACCATATTTCATGTACTCCCGCTTGCATTGCTCCGGCACCCGCCGCATGAAGGCCACTGCACCGGTACGATATTTTTGTTTCACCTCTATCGGCATCGACTGGAATATCCTTACCCAGTTATCCGCATGCAGTTCAAGCATAATTACCGGCCAGGGAGGGCCTGCACAATTCGGCCTCCGGAGCGGTGTTGGATTTTCGCCTGATATGGCACGGTATGCGAGGGCTTCGTAGTATGTATTACAGCCGGGGAACCGCGATCTCATCAGAATCGGCTGGGACAAAAATGCGGCAATCCATGGGTGGAGCGCCAGGACCGATAAATAATGCGACCCGTTGCCGCGATCACAGACCTAGGAGAAAAATATATGAATCTGAGCACCCACGTCCGAATCTTCAGCAGCCTCCTGCTTGCCCTTGCGCTGCTGGCCGTGGCGCTTGCCATGCCTGCCCAGGCTCATGATCCGCGGGAGCGGGTGCGCATCACCTCGCCCGACAACTTCCAGACCACGCTGAAGAAACTGAGACAGTCGCTCAAGAGCAACAAGATGGGCCTGGTCAATACCGCCAACGCCCAGGCGGGCGCGAAATTTCTGGGGATCGATATTCCCGGCAACCAGGTATGGGGGGTCTACCATCCGCGCTTCGCCGTACGGATGTTGAAGGCCAGTGTGGAAGCGGGCATCGAGGCGCCAATTCGCATTTACATCACCGAAGCCAAGGACGGCAAGGTAACTGTGTCCTATATCAAACCCTCGCATGTATTCCGGCCATACGGAAACGCGGAGTTGAACGCAATGGCCAAGGAGTTGGATACAATCTTCGCGAAGATTACCACGGCCGTCCGCTAATCAGAAAAGGACGATCTGGAATACCGGCCAAATCTGGGCGCGCGGCCGCTGTCTGGCGCAGCCCTATTGCCCAGTAAGGGCGAGGCCGCCTTCACCCGTACCGCCCCAGCGGCGTCCCTGCAGAATGTCGAGTTTCTGCCTGACCAATTCCATACCGCAGCGCCAGGCATCCATCCGCGATCCGTACCAGATTTTGCTCATGCTGTGCCGCCACCGTCCGTCGGGCGTAGCAATCAGCGCAAAGGAGAAAGTTCGCAGCGTGCCGCCAGAATTCATAGCCTGCTCCCAACGATAGGGCCCCAGTTGCCCACGTCACTCCCCTTATCATTTTCCAACTGACCAATTACCGGATCGCCGGCCACTGCGAACGCGCTTGGTTTCGTGTCACGCGGCCGCGGCCATTCGACGCACTCTTAGAACCTTGGCACCGCAAGGTGGGGAGGCGGAGGCTCGTCCGCCCCTCCGCCCCAGTCCAGATAGCGCTCCTCGTAGTGGTCAGCACGATCCATAATTTCCTTCAACTCGTTTTGCGGACTTTGCTCAACCACCCCGGAACGCCGCATGTGTTGTGAATCGCAGGTACTGGCGACGGCCACTCCGAGCCATAAAATCATGCCAGCCAGGAATACAAGACTGATGTAATGCTGCCGTGTAAAATAACTCATTACCAATCTCCCGGGGGAAATGCGTTTTCCTGGACCTTTATAAGTTCTGTCT
>JAPUIH010000284.1 GCA_027297205.1 SAR324 cluster bacterium
AGGGAGGCGGCGCGCAAGGTCAGTTCGCCGGTCTTGGTGCGCATCATCGTCCCGCGCAGCCCCACGTAGTCCCCCAGATCGAACAGCCCGAAGGCGGTAAAGTCCTGCTCGCCCACCACGTCCTGGCGCACGTATATCTGAATGCGCGCGTGGTTGTCCTTCACGTGGGCGAAGGCCGCCTTGCCCTGGCGGCGCAGGGCCACCAGCCGCCCGGCCAGGGCCACCTGCTCCTGCGAATCCAGCAGGGCGTCGCCCTGATCCATCAGTTCGGCGGCGCGATGAGTGAAGGCAAAGCGGTAGGGGTAGGGCTCGATTCCCATTTCGCGCAGCTTGGCCAGCTTTTCCCGCCGTATGCGCCGTTGCTCGTTATGGTCTTCCATGGCCTCCTTGCGCCGGGGGTTCGGGTTCGTTTTGCAGAGTATATATCTTTAGCCGAAGCGGCGGGGGCAAGGCAACGGGATTGGGGAGGAACGTGAGGCTCCAGGTGTTCCTGGAAGTGGCGTGGGCGTCCCTGCCCGTGCGCTGCTGGGTGCCACGGACAAACTCGTTTGTCCGTCCCGGAAGGCGTGCGCTCACCCTATAATCACGGACAATCGAGTTTGTCCGTGGCACCCGATGAGGCTCTGGTGCTCGTGGGTGGCGCGCCCCATTGCAATGCCGGGCATCTTGCAATGAAAGACTTTGCATTGAATGACTTAGTGCGCTTTGATGATTTTTATCAATTCAACCTGGCCGTGGGTGCGGAGCGCCTCGCGGGCCGTTCCAGTGGAGAGACACCGATGCGCCTCATTCTGGCTTCCATGAAGCATGAGACCAACACCTTCTCCCCGGTGCCCACCGGGCTGGAGCGCTTCGCCGAGCGTGCGCTCTGTTTTGCCGCGGAAGTGCCCGAAACCTTCCGGGGCACCCGCACCGGGCTGGGCGCCTTTCTTGATCTGGCGCGGGAGGCGGGGGCGGAGATCGTCACCCCGGTGGCCGCGGAGGCCTCGCCCAGCGCCCCGGTGGCCGCGCAAGCCTATGCGCGCATTACGGATGCCATCTGCGAGGCGGTGGCCGGCGGCGCGGACGGAATCATGCTCGATCTGCACGGGGCGATGGTCGCGGAGAGCACGCCGGACGGGGAGGGCAGCCTGCTGGAGCGGGTGCGCGCCCTGGCACCGCAAACGCCGATCTGCGTCAATCTGGACCTGCACAGCAACCTTAGCGAAGCCATGGTGCGCAACTGCGACGCGATGATCGGCTACAAGACCTATCCCCACGTGGACAGCTACGAGACCGCCCTGCAGATTGGGCGCGTGCTGCTGCGCACCCTGCAAGGCGAAGTGCGCCCTGTGATGGCCTGGGGCAACCGGCCCCTGCTGGCCCAGACCCTGAGGATGGGTCATGAGGACGAGCCCATGAAATCCCTGCTCGCCCTGGCCGTGGACGCAGAGCAGGAGCCGGGCCTGCTGGCCGCCACCGTGTTCGGGGGCTTTCCCCTGGCAGACATTCACGATGCCGGGCTCTCCGCGGTGGTGGTGGCCGATGGCAACGCGGATCAGGCCGAAGCGGTAAAGGAGCGCCTGCTGAATGCGTGCTGGGAGCAGCGCGAGGAATTCATTTACCGGGGCGAACCCTTGCACGAGGCCATCGCCCGCGCCAAAAAACTTGAGGAAGGGCCGGTGATTCTGCTGGACCATGCGGACAATACCGCATCGGGCGGAACCCAGGACGTGATGACCGTGATCGCCGAAGTGCTCAGCCAGGAACTGGAGGACGTGGCGGTGCATGCGGTGCGGGACCCACAGGCCGTGCAGGAAATGATCGCCGCGGGGGTGGGCGCGCAGGTCACCATCGATCTGGGGGGAAAGATGGACATGCCCAGCATCAAGCGGCGCGGGGAATCCCTGCGCGTGACCGGGCGCGTGCGCAGCATCACCGACGGCGACTATGTGGTCACCGGCCCCAAGAACACGGGCATGACCGAGCATATGGGCGCCAGCGCCGTGCTGGATACGGGGAAAGTGCAGATCGTGGTGGTGTCCTACAGCAATGAGCCTTTCGACCTGGGAGCCTTCACCTCGGTGGGCATCGACCCCCGCCGCAAGAAATACCTGCTGCTCAAGTCGCGCATCCACTACCGGGCCGGCTTTGCGCCCATCGCCCGCCACACCATCACCTGCGACGGCATCGGCGTCACCTCCTCGGACAACAGCCTGTTCACCTTCGAGCATGTGCGCAGGCCGATCTTTCCCCTGGACGCCATGGAGGACAATTAGGCACTGGCTGAGAGAATGTGCGCCGTTCCGGCCCCCTTCGAGACGCCCTGCAACGCAGGGTTCTTCAGGGAGGCGGTTATTCTAAGTCTCTGATAATTAAGGGTTCCGCGTTGCTGAGGAGCGGGCGAAGCTCGCGTCTCGAAGTGCGCGGAATCCGTAGCTCCAACTAAATTTGCGCAATTCACAACTCTCGGACAGAACCTGGCCGGCAGCCGCGTCATGGAGGTTCCTTTTGCAAAAGGGCGTGGGACCGTTTACAAAGAGTGCATGCCGGAACAACCAATCAGTCAGCCGTTGCTTGCCGTTGCGGAATTGCCGTGCCGGACGCGCCCGCGGATGGGATCAGATATTAATTCCTATAGGAAAGGTGTGTCGAAATGACGTCACGGGTCCATAATTTCACCGGGGGACCATCCACCCTGCCCCTGCCCGTATTGCAGCGCATTCAGGAAGAGTTCCTGGATTTCCAGGGCATCGGCGCTTCCATTGTCGAGATCAGCCACCGCACGCCGCAGTTCGAGGGGGTACGGGCCGAGACCGAGGCCATGATCAAGGAGTTAATGGAACTGCCGCCCAACTACAAGGTGCTGTTCGCCGTGGGGGGAGGCGTGATGCAGATGGCCATGGCGCCTATGAACCTGATCGCCACCCGCCCGGCCCGCAAGGCGGCTTTTGTCCATACCGGGATTTTCACCGGCCGGGCGATTTCCGAAGCCTCCAAGTACGGCACTGCGGTGGTGGCCGCCAGTGGCGAGGAAAGCGGATTTACAAAAATTCCGGCGGTGGATGCCTCCATGGTGGACGAAGACGCGTCTTATCTGCACATCGCGCTAAACAATACCGTGCACGGCACCCAGTTCAGGACCATGCCCCAGGCCAACGGCATCCCGCTGGTGGGGGACGCCACCTCGGAAATCCTCTCCCGCAAGATCGATGTCTCTCCCTTCGGGATGATCTTCGCCGGATTCCAGAAAAATCTGGGGGTGGTGGGTCTCTCCCTGGTGGTGGTCCGCGAGGACTTGCTGGGCCATGCGGTGAAGGAGACGCCCAAGTGGATGGACTGCGCCATCCTGGACGAGACCGACTCCATGCCCAGCACCACAAATCCCTTCACCATCTACGTGTGCAATCTGGTCTTGCACTGGCTCAAGGAACAGGGCGGCGTGGCAGCGATCGAGCCCATCAATGTGCAGAAGGCCGCGCGCCTCTACGGAGTGATCGACAAAACGGACTTTTACGTCGGCCATGCCCATCCGGACAGCCGCTCCAATATGAACGTGACCTTCAACATGGCCACGCCGGAGCTGGAAGAAAAATTCGTCGTGGAGGCGGAGGCTCAGGGCCTCTATTCCCTTAAGGGGCACCGGGAACTGGGGGGCATTCGGGCTTCCATATACAACGCGCTGCCCATGGAATGGGTGGAAGCGCTGGCGTCCTTCATGGAAGAATTCGAACGGCGCAACGGTTGATTTCTCGCGGAGCCGGAATCCATGGGTGGCAAGGCGGCATGGCTGTGGCTTCCCCTGCTGGCGGCTGTGCTGGGCCTGGCCGCCTGTGAGCAAAAGCCCGCGGCGCGCCACGCCGCTCCCGCACAGCAAATTGCGGCGGCCGTACCGGGTTCCGAACAAAACTCCCTAGCATCCGCCCCGGTGATCGTGGCCCTGGGCGACAGCCTCACGGCGGGCTTCGGCCTGCTGGAAAAACAGAGCTTTCCAGCCCTGCTGCGGGAACGGCTGCGCCGGGAGGGCTATCCCTACCGGGTCGTCAATGCCGGTGTGAGCGGCGACACGAGTGCCGGCGGCCTGGCCCGCATGGACTGGCTGCTGCAGCATCCCGTGGTCATCTTCATCGTGGCCTTGGGCGCCAACGACGGCCTGCGCGGCGTGAAGCCGCAGGCGATCCGCGCCAACTTGGAAGGGATCGTGGCCAGGGCCCGTGCCGCGGATGCGCGGGTGCTGCTGGTGGGCATGGAGCTGCCCAGCAATTATGGCCGCGCTTACCGGGCCGAGTTCTCTGGACTGTTTCCCGCATTGGCGCAGCGCCTTGAGCTGGCTTTCCTGCCCTTCCTGCTGGAAGGCGTGGCCGCGCGGCGTGACCTCAACCAGGCCGACGGAATTCATCCCAATGCCCAAGGCCAGGCCATCGTCGCGGAAAACGTGTGGCGGGTGCTGGAGCCGATGCTGGAGCGGTGAGACGATTCGGGGAATGCCATGAGTGCTCAGCAACGGACAATTGCCGTGATGGGTGCCGGCGCCGTGGGTGGCTATTATGGCGCCCGCCTGGCCCTGGCCGGGCACCGGGTGCATTTTATCGCGCGGGGCGCCGTTCTGGAGGCCCTGCGCCGGGACGGGCTGCGGGTGGTGCGGGACAAGGAAAGCTTCACACTGCCATCGGTTTCGGCCACGGACAATCCCCAGGAGGCAGGGGAGGCCGACCTGGTATTGGTTACCATCAAGGGCAACGATCTGGACACCGCCACCCGCGCCATCGCCCCCATGGTGCGCGAAGGGACTATCGTGTTGCCCCTGCTCAACGGGGTGGATATATCCGAGCGCATCTCGTCGGGTTTAGGGCGGGGGATCGTGCTGGACGGGCTGACGTTCATGCCCGCCAGCGTGCCCGAGCCGGGGGTGGTGCGCCAGGCGGGGGATGAATTGCCGCTGCTGCTCGGACCCCGGTTTCCGGAGCAAACCGGGGCGGCAAGCGAGACCGTGACCCTGCTGCAGGGGGCCGGTATCAACGCGATATTGTGCGAGGACATGCAAAAGGAAATTTGGACTAAATTCATCACGTTCAACGCCCTTGCGGGAGCCGAATCCGTCAACCGCTGCAACCTGGGTGCCATGCTGGCGGGACAAGACTCCCTGAAACTGTTCAAGAATTTGCTGCAAGAGGGGGAAGACCTGGCATTGGCCGCGGGCGTGGGCATCGAACAAGGCATGGTGGAGCGGATGGTGAAGGTGGTGTCCCAATATCCGGCGGAACACAAGGCATCCATGCTTCAGGATTTGGAAAGAGGCAAGCCCCTGGAGTTGGAAACCACCCATGGCGCGGCGCTTGGGATAGGGAGGAAATTGGGCGTTCCCACTCCGGAATTGCAACGCGCCTATGATGCGCTCAAGCCGTACGCCGCTGGCGTTCCCCGAGCGGCCAGTTTGGAGCAAAGCCCGCCCCAGGCGGACTGAGTCGAATGAGCCCGTCGGGGGGGGGTCGGAACTTTTCCTTAATGACGCTTGACAATATCCGCGGGCAGCCTATACTTCGATACATATAGAATTATCGAATTACTGGAATGATATAAAACCGATTCGAGGGCGCCGGGCGCGATGCGGCGGCGAGACCCTGCCTAACCGGCCTGACGGGAGGCAACATGAGCAAGCGATCCACCGAGCAAATCCGCGAGTCCGTGCGCAAGAATTACGGCGCGGTCGCCGAACGGGGCAAGGCTGGGGGCGGCTGCGCGCCGGCCTCCGCATGCTGTACCGGAGAACCCACTCCCGTGGAAGTGGACGCCGGCCGCCTGGGATATTCCCAGGCCGAGTTGGAATCCGTGCCCGCGGGGGCAAATCTGGGGCTGGGCTGCGGCAATCCCCAGGCCATCGCCGCCCTGAAACCGGGCGATACCGTGCTCGATTTGGGCAGCGGGGCGGGATTCGACTGCTTTCTCGCGGCGGTGCAAGTCGCACCCGAGGGGCGGGTGATCGGGGTGGACATGACACCGCAGATGCTCGTCAAGGCACGCGGGAACGCGGTCAAGGGCGGCTATACCAACGTCGAGTTCCGTCAGGGGGAAATTGAGCGCCTGCCCGTGCGGGATGAAAGCGTGGACGTGATCATCTCCAATTGCGTGATCAATCTTTCCCCGGACAAGGGCGCCGTATTCCGCGAGGCCTTCCGGGTGTTGAAGCCGGGCGGGCGGCTCGCAGTGAGTGATATCGTGGCCACCGCGCCCCTGCCCGAGCATGTGCAGGCGGACTTGAATCTCTACGTGGGCTGCGTTGCCGGGGCCGAGACTCCGCACAAGCTGGAGGGCTACTTGCGGGATGCTGGATTTTCCGCGATCGCCATCCGTCCCAAGGATGAAAGCCGGGAGTTCATCAAGGAGTGGTCCCCCCAAAGTGAAGTCGGAGACTATGTACGTTCCGCCACCATCGAGGCGGTTAAGCCCGCATAGAACGGAGCAGGGGGGGAGGAGACTATTTCTGCTTGAAATTCCTTGTCACACCAAATTGTCATTCCGAGGCCCGTGCAGAGGGCCGAAGAATAGTTATCAGCCAGCAGGAATCTTCGCTTCGCCCTTCGACTCCGCTCAGGACAAGCTCAGAATGACATAACGGAGGAGGTGGCCGGTGACGCGCAGGTTATTTCGCGTCGCGCTTGGCGCCTAGAATGAGGGCCATCGCCTTGCTTGCCGCTAAAAATTCGCACTGCACACGGTACTGGGCATCCAGATACTCGGTGGGAGATTCCACCAGTTCGCAGGCCGCCACCCGCGCCTTTACCCCTTTATGCTCATCCAGGGTAAACTCCAGTACCTTTCCGACCTCTATGGGATGATTGCAATGCAGGGCAACCCCCGAAGGCGACATATCAACCATGTCGAACTGGGCTATCGAATCGATCCATAGATCGGAGGATTCGATTTTTAGCCTCGGAAAGGCCCGCCGCTCCTGTTCTGTGGGCAGTTCGGAAATTTCCTTGCGTGCCCTGCTGCGTTCCATTAACTGGTTGAATTCAGTTGTTAGGGCGTCCTCAGACATGGTGTCCTCAATTAATGCCACGTATCCCGAAATCCATGCAATGATACCATCCAAGTCCACACCGGGCGACCTCATTGATATATCTCATGAAATGGGCATAAAAGCAAGGCTCGGCGGCGGCATTGCGAGCGCTTACGCGCCCCCGGCTTTTTTTGCGCCTTTGCGGCCCGATCCGGCGCGCCGGCCGCCGCGGGCCGCGGCTTTCGGTTTGGCCGGCTCCGCCGCGTAGCAGCGTGCCCAGTGGGAGCCGCGCAGCGTCACGGCCTCCGGATAGACGGTGGGACAGGCCTCCCGCAGGCGGGCCGTGCCTTGCTCGTTGAGCACCTGGCAGCGTGGATGAAAGTGGCAGCCCTGGGGCGGGTCGATCGGTGAGGGCACCTCGCCCGGAAGCGGCGGCGGCACCTTGCGGCGCCGCCCAATTTCCGGCACGGAAGCCAGCAGGCTGCGGGTATAGGGATGGCTCGGACGCGCAAACACTGCGGACGTCTCCCCGTACTCGACAATCCGCCCCAGATACATTACCGCCACCTCGTGGGCGATGTATTGCACCACGCCCAGATCATGGGTGATGAACAGATAGGTCAGCCCGTGCCGTACTTGTAAATCTCTCAAGAGGTTCAGAATCTGGGCCTGCACGGACACGTCCAGGGCGCTGGTGGCCTCGTCGAGCACTATGAAGCGCGGGCGCAGGATCAAAGCACGGGCGATGGCGATGCGCTGGCGCTGGCCGCCCGAGAATTCGTGGGCATAGCGCTCGCCGGCCCCGGCATCCAGCCCCACCTCTTCCAGCACCGCGTGGATGCGCTGGCGGCAGGCGTCCTCGGAAAGCTCGGGTTCGTGGATGCTCAGGCCCTCCCCGACGATATCC
Organism: SAR324 cluster bacterium; assembly: GCA_027297205.1. GTDB lineage: Bacteria > SAR324 > SAR324 > SAR324 > JACQKK01 > JAPUIH01. The sequence continues at coordinate 7,887 of JAPUIH010000284.1, forward strand.
TCCACCAGCAGGCGCGGATTGAGGGAGGAATAGGGGTCCTGAAAGATAATCTGGACGAAGCGCCGCTTCTTCCGCAGTTCCCTGCCTTTCAGGGTCAACAAGTCACTGCCCTCGAACAGCACCTCTCCCCGGGCCTCGCTTTCCAGGCGCACCAGGCTTTGCCCGAGGGTGGTTTTGCCGCAGCCCGATTCGCCCACCAACCCCAGGGTCGTGCCTTCGCGAATGCTCAGGGTGACATGGTCAACTGCCTTGACCTGTCCCACCACACGTTGGAAGAACCCTTTTTTGACGGGAAAGTGGGTGCGCAATCCGCGCAATTCCATCACCACCTTTGCACTGGACTTGCCCTGGGCGGCGGCGGCGGCTCGCGGCTCCCTTGCCTTGCGCCGGCGGGGCAGGGGGTGCAGCGGATCGTACAGGAAGCACGCGCCTTCCCCTCCCCCCGGCAGGGCGTAAGACGGGGGCTGGGAGGCGGTACAGCGGGCGGCCGCAAAATCGCAGCGCTCCGCAAAGCGGCAGCCCGGGGGGTAGTCCGTGGCGGGGCGCACCATGCCCCGGATCACGCTCAGTTGTCCCTCCCGGCTCACGCCACGGGGGATGGATTCCAGCAGCTTGACCGTGTAGGGATGCCGCGCCCGCTCCAGCAGCTTCCTGCGCGTGGCGTACTCGGCCACCTGGCCCGAGTACATCACACAGATGTCATCGCTCATCTGGCTGACAATACCCAGATCGTGGGTGATCAGAATCAGCGCCATGCCGATCTCCTTTTGCAGCCCCTTGATCAACTCCAGAATCTGCGCCTGCACCGTCACGTCCAGGGCCGTGGTGGGCTCATCGGCAATCATCAGCCGCGGGCGGCAGGCGATGGCCATGGCGATCATTATGCGCTGCCGCATGCCCCCGGAGAGCTGGTGCGGGTAGCTGTTCAGAATTATCTCCGGAGAGGGAATCCCCATCTGCCCGAGCAGCTCCAATCCCCTGCGCCGTGCCTGATCGGAGGTCATGCCTTGATGCTCCAGCAGTGGCTCGGCCAGTTGGTTGCCCACCGAGAACACCGGATTGAGGGAGGTCATGGGTTCCTGGAAGATCATGGAAATTTCGTTCCCGCGCAGGGATTGCAGCGTGGCCGGAGACGCGCTCAGCAATTCCGTTCCCGCGAAGCGGATTTCTCCCGTGGGGTGATAGCCCGGCGGGCGGATCAGACGCATGATGGAAAGGGCGGTCACGGATTTGCCACAGGCCGACTCTCCCACCAGGGCCAGGCTGCCGCCCTCGTCCAGGGAAAAGCTCACCCCGTCCACCGCCCGGGCCACCCCCACCTCCGTGCGGAACCAGGTGCTCAGATTGTCGACTTCCAGCAGGGACATGCGCCAAAGCATATGCAAGGATGAGCCTCCGCCACCTTCCGGTCGGCGCGGAGTCCATCGGTTTTACTTCAATCAGGCAAGCAGCATGAGCACGATCAGTTACGACCAGTTTGACGCGGTGGACATCCGCGCCGGGAAAATTCTCCGCGTGGAGGATTTCCCCAAGGCCAGGCAGCCCGCCTACAAAATCTGGATCGATTTTGGGGATATGGGAGAGAAAAAATCAAGCGCCAAGCTGACTAAATTGTACCGGAAGGAGCAATTGCTGGGAAAAACCGTGCTGGCGGTGGTCAACTTCGCGCCGCTGCAAGTGGCGGACTTCATGTCCGAAGTGCTGGTGCTGGGCATGATGGTGGATGCGGAAACGGTGGTGCTGGTGCAGCCCGACCGCGAGGTTCCCCTGGGCAGCCGGCTCTTTTGACTTTGGGACCGGGCACCCCGGCGCATTTGCCATTTTCCCGTTCTTGGGCATAAGTTGGTGCGTAACGGGGCCCTGTGCCGGACGGAGGGGGCGCGGCGGTTTCCCGGTTTTGTGCAACATTGATGAAGAGGCGGCCATGAAATTCGGATTCGGAACCGCGCCGGTGGGACCCAAGGGCGCGAGCGACGAGCAAGTCTATGCGCAATCCATCGTGGATTGCGAGCTGGGTGTGGAGCTGGGCTATGATTCCGCCTGGGCGCTGGAGCACCATTTTACGCCCTATTTTTTCCAGCCGGACACCATCGTTTACATGTCCCATCTGGCGGCCCGCTTTCCCACCCTCGGCCTGGGCACCTGTGTGATCGTGCTGCCCTGGCAGCATCCCCTGCGGCTGGCGGGCCAGATCGCAATGCTCAACAACCTCTCCCAGGGCGATCTGTATCTGGGCATCGGACGGGGCACGGCGCGCTACGAGTTCGAGCGGCTGGGGGTGGACATGGCCGAGACCCGGCCGCGCTTCAAGGAATCCCTGGAGATCGTCCGTCTGGCGTTGAAAGGGGAGCCTTTCGAGTACCGGGGGGAAATATTCAACATTCCGGAAACCCAGGTGCGCCCGCGCGCCTCTCATCCGGAGCGTATCCATTTCTACGGAGCCATCGGCAGCCCGGCCTCGGCGGAAATCATGGCCGACCTGGGCATCCCTATTCTGCAAGGCACCAACTTTCCGGATATGTACGCCGCGCGCTTCGTGGAGGAATGGAAGGCGCGGGCCAAGCAGGTGGGCCTGGCCACGGAGAACGTGGAACTGCCGGTGATGGCCCTGCCCACCATCGTTGCGGAGAGCGATGCGGAGGCTCTCAAGCTGGCCAACATCTACTACCCCATTTTCATCCGCGTGCAGATGGACCATTACGAAACCGCGGCGGACCACTGGAAAGACATTCCCGGCTACGAGCAATTTTCGCGCATGTTCGCCAACCTGGCCAAGCTCAAGGAGCCGGGGCCGGACCTGGACAAGTTTTTAGAGCTGCAATTGGTGGGGTCGCCGGACACGGTGGTGCGGCGCCTGCAAGTCATGCGGGATACCTTCGACGTGGGCCACGTGGCCTGCGTCTTCGGCACCTATGAGATGGAATACGAAATCCGGCGCCGCTCCATGCGGCTCTTCGCCGAGCACGTGATCCCCCACTTCCGGCGCAAGGCGGCGGCATAGGCGATAGTGGGGCGGCCAGGGCGCATTCATTCGGCGGCCATATTGGCCGCCATTTCCCGCAGTTGGAATTTTGGATTTTGCCGCTGGCCGTGCGGGGAAACTCCTGCAGGATTTCCAGCCGCTCCGGGAAGTATTGCCGCGCCATTTTGCTCTCCTCCAAGTAGGCCACCATTTCCCGGAATGAGAGGCTGCTTCCCTCCCGCAATACCGCGAAGGCGCAGCCCCGCTCCCCCAGCCGCCCGTCGGGCATGCCCACCACGGCCACGTCCTGAATGGCGGGATGCTGATAGAGCAATTGCTCCACCTCGATCACGGGCACGTTCTCCCCGCCGCGGATGATGATGTCCTTGCCGCGCCCGATAATGCGGATATAGCCGTCGCCGTCCATGCGCGCCAGATCGCCGGTTTCGAACCAGCCTTGCGGATCGTGATCGTAGCGCTCGGGCCGTTTCAGGTAGCCCACGAAATTGTTCATGCCCCGGGCCTGGAGCCGCCCTTCCTGGTCCGTGGGGACGGGCGCGCCCTGTTCGTCCACGATGCGCACCTCCATCCCCGGAATGGCGCAGCCGTCCGTGCCGAATATTTTTTCCGGCGGGTCGTCCGGCCTAGTGGCGGTGACCACCCCGTTTTCGGTCATGCCCCAGGCGGCCACCACCCGCACGTCCAGCCGCTCGTTGGCCTGCTGCGCCAGCACCCGCGGGATGGGCGCCCCCGCGCAGAGGAATATGCGCAGGGTGCTCAGATCGTAGGATTCCGCCGACGGCAACTCCGTCAGGTCCGCCAGAAAGGGCGTGGAGGCCATGGTAAAGGTCGCGCCTTCGTCCTGGATCAGCCGTGCCGCAAGCTTCGGACTCCAGATATCCTGCAGCACCGACTTGGCCTTCAGGAAGATCGGCATTACCATGCCGTGCAGAAACCCTGTCTGGTGGGCGTTGGGAGAGGCCATCAGCACCACGTCCTCGCCGGTGAGGCCATGAAACCTGGTATTGACCTGGAGATTGCCCAGCAGGGTGTTGTGGGTGTGCATGACCCCCTTGGGTTCTCCCGTGGTGCCGGAAGTGTACAACAACTCCATCACGTCGTTGGGCCTGGGACGCCGCTCCGCGAACAGAGCCCGGGCGTCGAGCTCCTCCTCCCAGCGGCGGGCGGTGAGCGCCGCCTCGAAGGAGCCCGAGGGCGCGCCCTCCACCACCAGCACCTCGCGCAAGGCCGGCAG
>JAPUIH010000285.1 GCA_027297205.1 SAR324 cluster bacterium
CAAGGGGGCGTAATTGAATTCTCTGCAATAGAATACGGAAATGTGCCGGACGGATCATCTTGGCTTAAGCGTGTGCGACGTGCCTAGGTGCTGACGTGATTGTGGGAAGCGCATCGTCCATCGGCGGGTGCCCTGTGGGACGCGGACGAAAGGTATATTTCCGCATGCCGGCGGCATAGCGGCCGCGGCCATGTGCGGAGCCGGACCTAGCCTGCCTGATCTGTGAAATGGAGTGGCCCGGAAACTACTCGGAGGCTTTGGACTTCTTGACGAAGTAGGAAATCACAGTGGCGCCGATACAGGCCGTCAGCCCACCCATGAAGATATTGGGGATGGAGCCAATGATCAAAATCCAGAACCACACAAAGCCTTCCATCAAATAGCCGAACAGTTCGAACATACGGAGTTCCGTATTGGGGGGAGCAAAATTCCGGCGATGGCCGGGGTTACTTCTTTTGCAGTTTCAAAGACCAGATGAAGGATAGGGCTGCCGCAATTATCATGAACGCAATTCCTCCAAATATGACAGCCCAGGACATCGCATTACCTCAAAATTGGTTATTCCTGAATAGTACTAACGCAAGAATACCCTTTTGGACTATCACGGCGGTGCCTGTCAACGGTAAATTGCCGCGCCCGGTGCGTTTGGCGCCGGTAAAAGGGACTGCTTGAGGTTCACCGGCAAGGCCGGTAGACTGTGGCGAACCCGAACCGAGAGAAATATATGTCTGCAAGAAAGTTGATCTGGATAGTTGTTGGTGTGCTCGTCGTCATTATGTACTTGGGCTCCAACGTCCTTGAACTGATTGTGGATTACATTTGGTTCGGCACCCAGGGATATGACCAGGTGTTTCAGCGGGTTCTGACCGCGAAAATATTGATCGGCATCCTTGGAGGTGCCGTAACGGCCCTGTTTCTTTTCGGCAATCTGTATATTGCCCTGCGCACCCTGGGAGACCTTACACAATATCTCCCTGCGGAAATCGTAATCACGCCCTTGGGGCAGTTGCTGACGCAAAGGCTGGTGCGGCGTACGGCGTTGGGGCTGAGCCTGCTGGTGGGTCTGGTGACGGGGCTTACCGTGTCGGCTGGTTGGGAAAGCGTGCTGCTCTATCTGAACGGGGGTTCGTTCAATCGGGTGGAGCCCATTTTTCAGCGTGATGTTGGATTCTACATTTTCACCCTGCCCTTTCTCGACAAGCTCCAGTCTTTCGTGTGGTCCGTGGGATTGTTGTCCCTGATGGGTTCGGGATTGATTTACTTTCTGAAAATTCAGTCCGGCAGGGTTGGAAGCGGCGGAAGGATCAGCCTGGCGGGTCTGGCCCTGGCCGGGCGCATGCACATGGCCGGGCTGGGGGCGTTTATGCTGCTGGTGATGGCCTGGGGCTTTTATCTGGAACGCTTCACCACGATGCACGAGCTGGGGGCGGGTGAGCTGTTCGCCGGGCCGGGATATGCGGACATCTATGGCACCCTGCCCATTCTCATCCTGAAGATGGTGGTGGCCGTGCTGTGCGCCCTGATCGTGCTCTATGCCCTGCATCAACAGCGCTACAAGTTTCTGCTGGGGGCGGCGGTCCTGCTGGTGGGGGTATTTGTGGGAGGGAATATCTACGTTACCCTGCTGCAAAAATTGAGCGTCAAACCCAACGAATTCCAGAAGGAACGCCCCTACCTGGGCTACCATATCGAGGCGACCAACAAGGCCTTTGCCCTGGACAAAGTGGAGGAAAGGCCGCTCACTGAGGAGTCCCAGCTTACCGCGGAAATCATTCAGGACAATCAGGCCACTATTCAGAACATCCGCCTCTGGGATCACGAGCCGTTGCTGGACACCTTCTCCCAGATTCAGGAAATCCGCACCTACTACGACTTTGTGTCCGTGGACAACGACCGCTACATAATCGACGGGGAGTTGCGCCAGACCATGCTCTCGCCGCGCGAATTGAACCCCGCTTCCCTGCCCAGCCGCACCTGGGTCAACGAGCGGTTGACCTTCACCCATGGCTATGGGCTCACCTTGGGACCGGTAAACCGGGTGGACGAGCAGGGCCTGCCGGTATTGTTCGTGAAAGATCTTCCTCCCCGCACCAGTTCGGAAACACTGAAAATTACCCGGCCTGAAATCTACTACGGGGAATTGGTGGACGAGCCAGTGTTCGTGATGACGGACCAGATGGAGTTCGACTACCCGAAGGGAGACAAGAACATCTCCAGCATGTATGAGGGCACAGGCGGTGTTTGGATTGGCTCGTTTCTGCGGCGGCTCCTTTTTGCGGCCTACCTGCGGGACGTGAATATCCTGCTGGCCAGCGACTTTAACGATAAAACCCGCGCCCTGATGTTCCGCAATGTGGCCTGGCGGGTCCGCAAGCTGGCCCCCTTCTTTGACTACGATCAGGACCCCTATCTGGTGATTCACGAGGGGCGGCTGGTATGGATTTTCGATGCCTATACCCTGTCCGACCGGTATCCGTACGGGGAATTGGTGCCCGAGATGGAGAAAAATTACATGCGCAACCCGGTCAAGGCCGTGGTGGATGCCTATAATGGGGAAGTGAACTTTTACCTGGCGGACCCCAGCGATCCTATCGCCCAGGCTTACTCCGCTATTTTTCCGGGGCTGATCAAGCCTCTTTCCGAAATGCCCGAGGGCCTGCGGGCGCATATCCGCCATCCCTTTGACTACTTCTCCGTACAGTCCTTTATGTATGCCACCTACCATATGCGCGACGTGAACACCTTCTACAAAAAGGAGGACCAGTGGGAGGTGCCCGTCGTTGGACAAAAGCGCATGGAGCCCTATTTCACCGTGATGAAACTGCCGGGGGAGAAAACGGAGGAATTCATCCTGATGCTGCCCTTCACCCCCCGCTCCAAGGACAATATGGCCGCGTGGATGGTGGCCCGCAGCGATGGAGAAAATTACGGCAAGCTGGTGGCCTATACCTTTCCCAAGCAGAAGCTGGTGTTCGGGCCCAAGCAGATTGCGGCGCGCATCAACCAGGACGGAGCGGTATCCCAGCAGATCACCCTGTGGGACCAGAGCGGCTCCAACGTGATCCGTGGCACCCTGCTGGTGATCCCCATTGAAACCTCCCTGATTTACATCCAACCCATTTACCTGAAGGCGGAGGAGGGACGAATTCCGGAGTTGAAGCGGGTCGTGGTGGCATATCTGAATGAAATCGCGATGGGTGAAAGCCTGGAGGACGCGCTCGCGCAAATATTTGGCACTACGGGCGCTGACCAGGCACCCGTTCAGGCGGCGCGCGTGAAAGCGGCCAGCCTTCCCAAAGGCCTGACGGGATTGCCGGTCTCGCCGGCCGCCAAAGCGCGGGAGCATTATGACCGCTTGATCAGGGCCTCCCGGGATGGAAACTGGGCGGGCTTCGGAAAGGAATTGCAGGCGCTGGGCACTGCGCTGCGCAAATTGGAGCAGGCCGCAAAATAGGGCCGGGCCTTCAGGCGAGCATCAGCTGTGTGGTGATCTCGTCGGCGAGCAGAAAGCCCTGGGGGGTCAGGGCGAGTTGGGCGCCGTTCCAGTGGGCTTTTCCTTCCTGCCGCAGGCGCTCCGCGATCTCTGACTGGCCTTCGGCCCAGGAAAATCCGTAGCGCCGCTCCCATTGGGGGATGTCCAGTCCATCCGCCTGCCGCAAGGCCAGCATTATCCCTTCATTGGCCATTTTCTGCCCACTCAACTCTTCCTGGTAGGCCACGGGCGGCTCGTCTTTTTCCAGGCGGCGCTGGTAGATGCGCAGGTGGCGTTCGTTATGCCACCTCGTTCCATCCCTATGGGAGTGCGCGCCCGTGCCGAAGCCCAGGTAGTTTCCGCCGCGCCAGACAACCAGGTTTTGCCTCCCTTCCCTGCCCGGCAGGCAATAGTTTGATACCTCGTAATGGCGGTAACCCTGAGCCGTCAGGAATTCCGAAGCGTACAGGAACTGAGAGGCCTGGCGCGGCCCATGACGGGCCATCCATTCACGCACGGTGCCGTTGCGGGCGAATAGCGTTCCTTCCTCCAAGTCCAGGCCGTACAGGGACAGGTGAGGCGGCCTCGCGGCGGCCATGTGTTCCAAGTCCTCCTCAAAGGCTCGCTCCGATACAGACGGCGCGCCGTAAAGCAGATCGACGTTGTAGTTTTCATGGCCCGAGCCGCGCAGCGCCTCCAGGGCGCGCCGCCCCTGGACGGCATCGTGGTTTCGGCCCAGAGCCGCCAGGGTGGCGCTGTCCAGGCTTTGCAAACCCAGGCTGATGCGGTTGATCCCGGCGGATTTTAGGCCGCGCAGGTATGCGGGCGTGGCATCTTCCGGATTGACCTCGAAGGCGACCTCCGCCGCCTGCCCGATGCCGTAATGGGCCGCGATCCAGTCCAGCAGTTCCTGCACCGCCTCCAGGGCGAGGGTCGATGGCGTGCCGCCTCCGAAGTACAAGGCTTCGATGGGTTGCCGCGCGCCCTCATATTCGGTGGCGCGCAGGGCTATTTCCCGCTTCAGGGCATCCAGATAGGGCCTGTGCAAGGCCGGCCGGTTTCCGTGTACGGCGAAGGCGCAGAAGGGGCAGATGGTGTGACAGAACGGAAGGTGACAGTAAAGGGCCTCGATGGTGGCCATGGAGCCTAGGCGGGGAAAGGATCGAAAATTGGGAGTTGAATCACCCACAGGTAAATCAGACAAATCAGCGCCAGCAATCCGAAGAAAGCCCTGCTCCGTTGCCATGCAACCCAGACCGCAAGGGAGCGCGGCGCCTGCAGCAACACCACCGCCCATCCGGCCCATTGAGGCAATAGGCCCGGCTTGCCGTAGGACAGCATCAGCAGCGCGATCGCGGCCAGGGGCACATAGGTCAGCAGGGCATCCTTGCTGAGCGCTTCCATCCTTTGAGCAAGGGACCCGGCGCCCTGGGCGCCCGCACCATAACCGCGCCGTGGCCGGGGGGCGGACAATACGGAAAGCACCCAGACCAGCAGGAAGGCCAACAGGCCCAGGGAGTATATGGTGAGCGGCAGTCGCATGGGTGCACCGGTGATGGGATGGGCTGTCGGGCCTGGGTTAATTCGCGTTGCACGGTAATTTTTATGCTCCTGCAAATTTCCCACTACACAACGCACATGTAAAGAGGCTGGACCCATTAATGAGGTCACAGTGGTTGGGGCGCAAAATTTCGTGGCTGTGCTCCGGCCGAGGGCGGGCCGAATTTTCCGCATATCGGCAGCTTCTGCCCTATTTTACGAGACAAACCCATTCGGGCGGGAGGACAGGGAAGAAATGCGGCGAGCTGCTTTGATTTTCCCGCACAATCCGGCTATGGCCTGGATGCCGGGGAAGGGGAGGCATGCATTCATGGATGCGAATCAGGAACATAAGCGGAGCCGGAATTCTTGAACGAGTTCGTTCTTCTGCCCATCGTTGGATTCATACAGGCGGCCTTCACAGCGGTGGTGGGGCTTGGTGGAGGTCCGGTACTGCTGGCGGCACTGTTGATATTCATGCGTCCCGCCGACGCAATCCCGTTCCACGGCATGGTGCAGATTTGTGCGACCCTGACGCGGGTGGTTTTGCTGTGGCGGCATATTTCCTGGCCCCTGGTGTGGCGCTTCTCCTTGCTGCTCGCGCCCTGGCGGCGCCGTTGGGATGTGGGTGTTACAAGGATTGTCCGAGCGGATGATCCTGATTCTGATCGGCTCCTTCATTCTATTCATGCTGGTTGTGCGGGAATTCCGCTTCTTGCGGGAACTGAGATTGCCCTATTGGGGATTTATTCCGCTTGGATTCATGGTGGGAATCATGGTGGTGACGGTGGGAGTGGCCGCAATATTCACCGGGGCGTTCATGATGCGCAAGGAATTGAGCAAGGAGTCCATCAACGCCACCCTGGGCTTCTGCGGTACCTTGGGCCATGTGGTGAAAATAACGGCCTTCGGGCTGGTGGGATTCGATTTCGTCAAGGCATTTCCGGCCTTTCTGGCCATGCTCCCCGCGGTGGTGCTGGGCTCGCTGCTGGGCAGGTTCCTGTTGCGGTATATCAGTGAGCGGTTTTTCCTGCTGATGTTCAAGCTGACCATGGTGGCGTTGTGCCTGAAACTGGTGCTGTGGGACGGAGTTATCGTATACTTGCTGTGAGCACGGCATGGGCGTGCCGGGACCGGCCAGGGCCGCGCACGCGAAATCCATACGGGAGTGGTAATGAAGGCAGTAATTCAATCCGGAAATGGCGGTCCGCAGGTCTTGCAGTTGGGAGAGGCGGCCGACCCGGAGCCAGGGCCCGGCCAATTGTTGGTGAAAGTGCGTGCCACCGCCCTCAACCGGGCCGATACCATGCAACGCAAGGGCATGTATCCACCCCCCAAGGGGGAGTCGGAAATCCTGGGGCTCGAACTGGCCGGAGAAGTGGAGGCCTGGGGGGACGGCGTGGAGGGATTTTCCAAGGGGCAGGGTGTGTTCGGTTTGGTGGGTGGTGGCGGTTATGCGCAGTACGCCCTCATCGACAAGGACATGGCCATGCCCATTCCCGATGGGTGGAGCTTCGCTGAAGCCGCGGCGGTGCCGGAAGTCTACTTCACCGCCAATGAGACCGTATTCGTGCTGGGAAACCTGCAGCCCGGGGAGGCGGTGCTCATTCACGCGGGAGGGAGCGGCGTGGGCACCGCGGCAATCCAGATGGCCCACCACATTGGCGCGAAAGTGTATTTTACCGCCGGCTCGCAGGACAAAATAGAGCGGGCCACTGCCCTGGGGGCGGATGCGGGCATCAATTACAAAACTCATGATTTTGCGGAAGAAATAAACCGTCTTACGGGCGGAGAGGGGGTGGACGTGGTGGAGGATTTTCTGGGGGCGAGTTATCTGAGCCGCAACCTCTCCGTGCTGCGCCCGGGCGGCAGGCTGATTCTGGTGGCGTTGATGGGCGGCGCCAAGTGCGAGGTGGACTTGTCCACGGTGATGCGCAAACGGCTGCAGGTATTTGGCTCGGTGATGCGCAGCCGCTCCCTTGAAGACAAACGCGCCATAACGGCGCGTTTTCAGCAACGATGGCTTCCGCCTTTGATCGAAGGGAAAATCAAGCCGGTGATTGATTCCGTATTCCCGCTGGAAGAGGTTGTGGCGGCCCACGAGGCAATGGAAGCAAACAAGAACTTCGGTAAGATCATTCTCTCCGTGGATTGAGACCGCGCGGGGAATAGCGAGGCGGCCATCGTGAACTCAGGCATCCTAATCGGCAAGAACGTGCGGCGCGGTGTGATGGCGCTGCTGCTTCTGGTGGTGTTTACACTGTCTATGGACGCGCAAGCAAAGCCGCGGCTGGTATTCGTCAATCTCGCCTACTGGAAACCCGTACCCGGAGTGGAGACGGAGCTTCCCGAAACTTTTGTGAATGCCAGGAAGTTCAGGCTCGCGGGCCGTGCCACGACCCAGCGGGTGATGGAAGAATGGGAAGCGTCCTCGTATCTGCCAAACCGAAGGCGGGCGGAAATGGTGAGAGCCCGGCACAATGTACAATTGGTGGCGGTGGGACAATTTCTTCGCTACACGGACAAGGGGTGGCTGGTATCGTTCCGAATCCTGGATGCGGGGCCGGGAGACTTGCAGGAACTGGGTGGTGTCGAGATGGATATGGAAGTGTACACCCTTCTCGATGATGCACATCCGGTGCTTGCGCCGGTGCTCTTTGGTTTGGGGCAGCTGTTTGGAATTCCCGCCAACCCTGCTCCACGGGCGGTACGGGCGAAGAAAGTGAAAAAGAAAGTGACGGCCATGGCTGTGAAGGCCACGAACGGGGAGGCAAAGCAGACCGAAGCCGTCGAAAAGCCCGAAAAGAGCGAAGCAAACAAACCCCGCAAAAATCCCAGCACGCAATTCCTTTCAGCTTCCAAGCTGGCGGTTCTGCTCACGGGGCAAACGGTCGGTTTCGCGGGAAATCACTTCATTCGCTATCAGGATAATGGAATGTGGGCGACGTCACGCAGTGCCAAAGGGAAATTCAAGGAACAGGGGAAATGGTCCATCATTGGCGACGGCATCTGTGAAGTCGTGGAGGGTGTCAAGGAGCCAGTATGCCGGAAAGTGAAAAATACGGGAAAAAACGGCTACGTATTCGTTCTTGATGGCGGGCTGGAGCAGCAGTTCCAAGTTCTTCAATAGTCGATGGCCTTGAGCACTTCGTACAATCCGATGATGCCGATCGGCTTGCCTTCCTTATCCACCACAAACAGCGCACGGATGCTATGGGTTTCCATGGTATTTAGCGCCCGCGCGGCCAAGGCGTCCGGAGTGATGGTTTTGGGCTCGGTGGTAATGAAAGCGGAGATAGGCTCCCCCATGAAGGCCTGGGACTTGTCCCGCAAGTGCAGGCGGGTGAAATCCCCCATGGAAAAGACCCCTTGCAGCAGTCCTGCGCCGTTGACGACGGCAGTCAGTCCGTAACGTTTTGCTTGCATTTCCTCGATTACCTGCTGCACGGTTTCCGTGTCATCCACCACGGGAAGTTTGTCCCCGGTTTCCATCAGATCGGCCACCGTGGTGACCAACTGCTTGCCCAGATTACCCCCTGGGTGAAACACCGCGTAGTCTTCCGGTGTGAAGTTCCGCAGTTCCAGCAGGCAGACCGCGATCGCGTCTCCCATGGCCAGCGCGGCGGTGGTGCTGGCGGTGGGGGCGAGTCCCATCGGACAGGCCTCTTTCTCAACGGATACGTCCAGATGAATCTCCGCCCGCCGGGCCAGCTCGGAGTCCGGGTTGCCGGTCATGGCGATCACAGGGACACCGATCCTGCGCAGCGGGGCGAGCAGGCGGATCAATTCCTCGGTCTGTCCGGAGTTGGAGATGGCCAGCATTACATCGTCCTGGGTCACCACCCCCAGATCGCCGTGGATGGCCTCGGCGGGATGGAGAAACAAGGCCATCGTGCCCGTGCTGGCCAGAGTGCCGGCGATTTTGCGGCCCACGTGTCCGCTTTTGCCCACCCCGGCAACGATTACTTTGCCCTTGCGGTCCATGATCAGCCGCACCGCCTCTTCAAAAGGTGCGCCCAGGCGGTCCAGCAGACCGTTCAAGCCTTCAATTTCGATTTGCAGGGCTGTCCTGGCCGCCTTGAGAATATCGCTCATGGTGCTCGTGCATGGTGGGTGTGTGGCAGTGCCGGGGAAAGCTAGTCCCGCACGGCCTGGTGAACTTTCTTGAGGCGCTCCAGCAGAGCGGACAACTGGTGCATGGGAATCATATTTGGCCCGTCGCAAAGGGCGATTTCAGGGTCTTCATGGGTTTCCATAAAAACCCCACCGGCCCCGGCGGCAACCGCGGCCAGGGCGATGGGCGCGACAAATTCCCGCTCGCCCGCCGACTGCCCGCCGCCGCCGGAGGGCAGCTGAATGCTGTGCGTGGCGTCGATCACCACCGGATAGCCGAACTGCTTCATGATGGAAAAACCACGCATATCGACCATGAGATTGTTATAGCCGAAGGAGTATCCCCGTTCCGTGATAATGATGCGCTCGTTTCCACCGGCGGTCATCTTGGCGATGGCGTGCTCGACATCCCGGGGGGCGATGAATTGTCCCTTCTTCCAGTTCACGATTTTTCCCGTGCGGGCCACTTCCACCAGAAAATCCGTCTGGCGGGAGAGAAACGCCGGAATTTGCAGAATGTCCAGCACCTCCGCCGCGGGCTCGATCTCCTCGAAGCGATGCACGTCGGAGAGCAGGGGCACTCCCACTTCCTGTTTGATTTCCCGGAAAATGTCGAGCGCGGCTGCAAGCCCGGGCCCCCGGAATGCGTCAAGCGAAGTGCGGTTGGCCTTGTCGTAGGAGACCTTGAAGGCAAAGGGCAGACCCAGGGGCTCGCAGATGGATTTGAGCCGCCGCGCAAAGGCCAGGGTCTGGCCGGGCCGTACCTCGTCTTCGATCACGTCCGGACCGGCCAACACGAACAGCGGCAAATCCAGGTTATGAAAAGATTGCAGGGAAAACATACGCACGGCTCATGGGGAAGTTAAAAGCGCCTCGGCCCGGGGCACGTCCTCGGGCACGTCCACGCCGATGGTGAGCGAGGCCGCTTCGAAGCAGTGAATGGCGTAACCGTGCTCCAGTGCCCGCAACTGCTCCAATTGTTCGCGTGCGGCCAAGGGCGTAAGGGACAGATTGGCAAAGGCAAACAGGAATTCGGTGCGGAAGAGGTAAATGCCCATATGCCGCCATCCCAAGGGACCCGTCTCCCGCGGATAGGGTACAGGGGCACGGGAAAAATACAAAGCCCGCCGCCGCTCGTCCAGCACCGTCTTGACCACGTTGGGATCGTGCAGTTCCTCTTGCGATTTCAACGGATAGACCAGGGTTCCCATATCCCCGTCCGGCACCGCGGCCATCCCCCGCACCAGCGTATCCAGATCGCCGGGATCGACCATGGGTTCATCGCCCTGCACATTCAGCACCCAGTGCGGGGCGCCCGATTCCGCCATTGCGGTACGAACCGCCTCCGCGATGCGGTCCGTGCCGGTCGGATGGTGCCCCGTCATGACCGCCTCGCCGCCGAATTCCGCGACCGCCGCTGAAATGCGCGCATCGTCCGTCGCCACCAGCACACGATCCACCGACGGGGTATCACTTGCCCGCTCGTAGACGTGCTGAATCATGGGCTTGCCACAGATGGCCGCCAGTGCCTTGCCTGGAAAGCGGGTGGACTCGTACCGCGCGGGAATGACAGCCCACACGGCATCCGGCTCGGTCCCGCTCACTGTTGTGCCCCGACGCTCATGCCGAGCTCCACGAGGCCCTTGCGGGTTTCCTCCCGCTCCAGCAACGCCCGAAAGGCCTGCACCGCGCCGCGATTGATGCGATTTTTAGGGAGGACGAAGTCGTACTCCTCGTCTACGAGAGGGATGAAGCCGAGTTCCAGGGGACGGGCGACGTTTTCAATGGCCACGCCCCAGTCCACCCGGCCCTGATGCACGGCGGCAGCCACGGCGTTATGGGATTTCGCTTCGGCATGGAATCCCTGGGGCTTGGCCCCCGCGAGCAGTTGGTCCACCAGCACCCGCGTGCCGCTGCCCCGGTTGCGGTTGATCATCAGGCACTCCCTGTCCGCCAACACCGCGGCCATCGCCTCCCGCGGCTGCTTGCCTTCGAAGCGCACATCGCCCGGGCGGAACAGCAGACCCTGCTTGCGGCCATACCCTTTTACCAATTCCAGGGAATCATCCAGGAATGGTGCGTTATAAACTCCGGTCTTCTCGTCCAACAAATGCAGGCCCGCCACGTCGCACTCCTGGCGCATGGCCGCGGCCAGCCCACCCTGGCTGCCCACGGGGATGAATTTGACGTGCCAACCCTCATCGCTCATCAGACTGAGCAAATAATCCACGCCCACGCATTGGCTGCCGATCACGATCAGGTCCGCCGGCGATAACTCCCGCCCGATCAGGGTCACCTGGACAAGCTCCCCTTCTTCAACAATTTCGCTGTTGCGATCGATTGCGATAAACCCGTCAGCCTTGGAAAACGAAGTGACCGAGCCGGAGCCCTTGCCCATCGGATAGGCGGAATATCCCCCCTCCCCTTCCACAAGATTAACCAGCAGGAATTCTGTGCGGCCCTTTTCCGAGTTGACGCGCATGGGCATTTTGGCCGGCAGGCTGCCTCGCCGCTCCTCGCCGAAACCGGCCATGATGCGCAGCACGGGGGCAATGAACTCATGATAAGTGAACACAGCGGACGTGGGGAATCCGGGAAGAATGGCCAGGGGCGTATCGCCGATCATGGCCAGGCACAGTGGCTTACCCGGCTTCAGAGCAACACCGTGCACCAGGATGCCCGGCGCACCGAGGTCCGCCACTACGATGTAGTTGAGGTCTCCCGCTCCCTTGCTCGTTCCTCCGGAAAGGAGCACGAAGTCGCACTTGAGGGCTTTGGCCAATACCGCTTTAAGCTTGTTTACGTCGTCCTTTACAATGCCCAGGCGCACCGGCTCGCAGCCGATCTCCGTAACCGCATCGGCGATAATGGTGCCGTTGGAATCGTAAATATCCCCGAGCTTCATCTGCTCGCCGGGCGGAATGATCTCGTCCCCGGTGGAGAGAATCGCCACCCGCGGCCGCCGGAACACCGGAATATCCGCACGCCCGATCGCGGCGAGCACCCCCGTCTCACGGGAGGTGAGCCGCGTACGGCGCTGCAAGACGGTTTCTCCGGAACCAATGTCCGTGCCCGCAAAGGAAATGGCCGCGCCCGGCACGATGGATCTGTACACCATGATCCCACCGTCGCGGGGGGTGGTGTATTCCACCATCAGCACCGCGTCCGCGCCACGGGGAATCACCCCCCCCGTGGCAATCCCCGTAGCCATGC
The DNA here is from genome assembly GCA_027297205.1 of SAR324 cluster bacterium. Lineage (GTDB taxonomy): Bacteria > SAR324 > SAR324 > SAR324 > JACQKK01 > JAPUIH01. Next base: position 12,338 of record JAPUIH010000285.1, read on the forward strand.
CTTCCCTCACCTCGACCTGTGGCGCAACGGCGGTGTGAATAATTTCGTCGGTCAAATTGAGGAACAGGGGCGCCGATTCTTCCGCGCCAAACGTGTCCTGCGCACGCAGGGCGAAGCCGTCCACGTTGCTGCGGTCGAAAAACGGCACGTCGATCGTGGAGATGATATTCCGCGAGAGCACGCGGCCAAGGGACTCTGTCAGGGGCACCTGCTCTTCCCCGAGGGGCTGGGGCCGCACCGCCTCATTGAATATCCGGTGCGCTTCCTCGGCGCTTACCACATTGAGAAACTGTTCCTGCTTCAATCGTCTTTTCCTGGCATAAATATCAACCGCGGGAATTCCCTGCGGAGGAGAAATCCCGTGGAAAGTCTAACAGCCAATGACATACGCCGGGTTGCTCCGGCACACACGCCTGGCGAGGCCATCCCTTAGACAATTCTTCCGGCGCCACCTAGGACATTCATCCCCAAATATATCACAGAGAATCGAGAAATATGAACGGCCTTTTCTCCAAGCAGCAGAAGCAATAGAACATTATCCGACTCTCAAATAGAATTCCAGGCAGGAGCAGGGATCGGAATAAGCTGATTTAGCGGCTTAAGGGCCCGAGGAGCAGCAAGCTGAAATGACTGCACGAGG
>JAPUIH010000286.1 GCA_027297205.1 SAR324 cluster bacterium
TCATTGTCAATGCTATCGAACATGGAAATCTGGGCATCACGGGCGAGGAGAAAGTCGCGCTGAAAACGAAAGGGGAACAAGCCTACCAAGAAGAAATCTCCCGCAGGCGGCGGGACAGCAAATGTAAAGACCGCAAGGTAAAGATATCCGCGACAATCACCAGGGAGCAGGCGGTGATTGATATCGAGGATGAAGGCGAGGGATTCGACTACCTAAATACGCCCGATCCGACCGATCTGGAGAATCTACTCCTTCCCAGCGGGCGGGGCATTCTGCTCGCGCGCAGCATCATGGACGAGCTGATTTATCTGGAGCGTGGCAATCACGTGAGAATGATCAAGCAATGGATTTCCAGCAAGGAATGAAACTGCAGGGCCCGCGGTAGCGGCAATTACAGTGCGGACGGTATGCGGATGCCATGCTGGGCCTGATGGATAATGAGGAGCCGGCCCGCTGGGTGCCGTGGATGATGCGATGATGCGAGTCAACAAGTTTACCGTAGGCGCCGTGCTGGCGATGGGAATTGTTTTGCTGCCAGCCGTGAGTCCGCCGCCCTTCGCCAAGCCGCTGCAAGGGCGGCAGCGTACCACCGGGCCCGAACTTACGCCCTCCCTGCGTTCGCAAATTCTTGGGTTGCCCCGTCTATGGGGGCCTCCCCTGGGGAAGGACGCGCTGGAAGGCAGGGTGGTCGCGCTGACCTTTTTTGCCAGTTGGTGCGGGCCCTGCCGGGTTGAGTTGGCCCTTTTGCAGGAAATTAACAGCGCCCTGGTTGGGCGGGGTCTGCAGATTGTGGCGATTAATCTGTTCGAGGAATTCGACGGCCTCTCCAATGAAAAACGGCTCGCTGCCTTTCTCCGCATCACCAACCCGGACTTTCCCGTGCTGAAAGGGAACGAGGCGGTCTCGGCGGCATTTGGCGGTATCCGCCGCATTCCCACCCTGATCGTGTTCGACCGTTCGGGGCGCTCCTCCTATCATTTTGTGAACGATGTTGGCGGAAAGCGCAGCTCGGCGGATCCCGTAGAGTTGCGCGCCGTGATCGCCCGGCTTCTATAAGCCGGCGAGTGCAGGACGTTGCCCCGGTTGCTTTGCGGACCATCCCTTGCGGGCGCCTGCTTCCGCGCTTCCCTCCCAATTGGTTGACCCCCGGTTTCCTTTATGATGATAAAGGGCTGGGCGTGCCCTGCTCGGGAAAAAGGTGCCGTGGGCGTGCCGCACCATTGGCGGCGTTGGACTTGCAAACTTATACTAGGTGCCGATCAGATGGACAAAGCTGGAAGCGAATCCAATCCCTTGCGTGTCGCGGTAGTTGGATCCGGTCCGGCGGGATTTTACGCCACGGAAGAATTGCTGAAGCAGACGGAAATCAAGGTTCAGGTCGATCTGTTTGACAAGCTGCCTACCCCCTATGGCCTCGTGCGGGGTGGCGTTGCGCCGGATCACCAGAAAATCAAGTCGGTGATCAAACTCTACGCAAAAACGGCGGCGCGGGAAGGTTTCCGATTTTTTGGCAATGTCCAATACGGCAGGGACCTGTCTCTGGAGGAATTGCTGGCCCACTATCATCAGTTGTTGTTTTCCACCGGCGCGGAATCGGACAACCGGATGGGAATTCCTGGGGAGGATCTGGCGGGCAGTTTCCCAGCCACACAATTCGTGGGCTGGTACAACGGTCATCCGGAGTACCGGCATTTCGAGTTCGACCTGAGCGGGCCGCAGGTGGCGGTAATTGGAAACGGCAATGTGGCAATGGATGTCGTGCGCATCCTTGCCAAGCCCGTTTCTGAATTGGAGACGACCGATATTGCGGACTATGCGCTGGAGGCCTTGAGGCAAAGTCAGATCAAGGAGATTTTCATGCTCGGCCGCAGGGGGCCTGCCCAGGCGGCGTTCACGAATCCGGAAATCCGGGAGCTGGGGGTAATTGAAGGCGCGGACCTGGTGGTACGGCCCGAAGACCTGGATCTGGACGAGGTAAACCGTGAGTTCCTGGAAGGGGTCAAGGAACCAACAAACAAGCGCAACGTGGAAATCCTGACCGCGCAAATAGATAAAGGAGAAGGCAGCGCCGGGAAAAAAGTGCGAGCCTGGTTTTTTACCTCTCCGGTGGAGGTGCTAGGCAGCGGCCGGGTGCAGGGCCTGCGCATTGAAAAGAATCAACTGCTCAAGGACGATGCGGGCAATCTGCGGGCCAGGGGTACCGGAGAAACCCAGGAAATATCGATTCAATTGATATTTCGCTCGATTGGATACAAGGGCACCGGCCTGGCGGGAGTTCCCTTTGATGAGCGCTCCGGCACCATTCCCAATGATGGCGGGCGGGTCATTGACCCGGATACAGGCAAGCCCATGGAGCGTGTGTACGTGGCGGGTTGGATCAAGCGCGGGCCGAATGGCGTGATTGGCACCAACAAACCCGATGCCATCGCCACCGTAAAGTTCATGCTGGAGGACACGGCGCGGCTTCCAGAGGCGGGCGGAGACATCGCTGCCCTGCTGGAATCCAGGGGCTGCGCCTACGTCTCCTTTGCTGATTGGCAGCGCATAGATCAGGCCGAAGTGGCCCGGGGCGAGCCCTTGGGGCGGCCCAGGGTGAAATTCCCCACTGTCGATGAAATGCTCGCCGTCCTGAAGTGAACGCAAAGCGGGCCGCCTTCCTAGGCCCTCCCTGTCCATGGTGGGAAGCGGCCGTGAGCAGCTTGGGCAGGGCATCCGTGCCCCAGTAACAGGCTTTGGCCGGCATTCTCCATGGGCGTTGTCTGCCGCGGCCACGCACAAATCCCCGTCCCCGTACAGCGTCAGATTCCAGGTTCCGCATATAGCTTTAGGACTTCCGCACATGTTGCACCGTTGTTATGGCTTAATGCCAGGCGCCAAACTGGAGCAGGTTGCCGGCCGGTGGATGTTGGCGGCGGATTATCCCCTCAGACAGTTCGAGGTGAACGAGTCCGCCAGACGCTTGTTGCAGGCCCTGGATGGGCGGACGCCTCTCCACGAGATCGTGGAGGATCCGAGCAGAGAGTTGGTGCGGTTCCTGGAAGACAAGGTGATTGCGGGGCTGCTGCATGTCAGCTATAGCGTGGAGCCGCTTCAGCAATGGCCTTCCGTGGAGGTGATCCTGCCCGTTCATGAGAATCTGGAAGGGCTGAAGCGTTGCCTGGATGGCCTGGCCGGATTGAAATATCCGCGGCAGCGCTATTCCGTGACGGTGGTCGATGACGGCTCCTCGTTCTCGATCCTGGATGCCCTGCGCGGGGTTGACTTCGCCGGTCTGACGACCAGTTGGCGCCACCTGAATAAAAATTACGGGCCCGCCACGGCCCGCAATGCCGGCGCGGGAATATTCGAAAGCGCCATGCCCAACCGATTCGGCCGGGCGGCGCAGCCGTCCCAGGTTCTGGCCTTTCTGGACAGCGACTGCGTGCCGCATGCGGATTGGCTGGAAACGCTGGTGGCTGCGCTGGACGGTCCTTTGCTCGATGCGGTGGGCGGAAGGGTTGAGGGCTTGCGCAAGGATAGCTTGCTGGCCCGCTACGAAGACGGATGCGCGTCGCTCAACATGGGCGGCAGGGGCGGAGCGGCGGGCCTGCCGGGTGATGCGATCCCTTACCTCCCCGCCTGTAATTTGTTGGTGAAGCGGGCCGCCTTCGACGCGGTAAAAGGATTTCAGCACGGCCTGCGGCTGGGGGAAGACGTGGATTTGTGCTGGCGCCTGGCCTCGGCTGGGCATGGTCTTTTCTATTATGCGGGGGGTACGGTTTATCACGATTACCGGGTGCAATGGAGCCCCTTCCTTAACCGCAAGCGGCAATATGCCAGCTCCGAGGCGTGGCTGAGGCGGCGCCATCCGGATCACTACCGGCGGCGTGGGAACTGGTGGGGGGCGGTGTTGCTGCTTTGCGCCGGGTGGGCCGTCCAAACCGGGCAGGCGCTGGCCCTGACGCCGGTTCCGCTGTTGCCTCCTGCCGCGGCCATGCTTAGGTTGTGGCGAAGCCGGAAGGTCTTGCGTGCCACAACTTTCCGCAAGGCCGCGGCCGCGGGGTTGCGCGCGGAGTTGGCGTCGCTGCTCGCCCAGGCGCGCTCCCTGACCCGGCACAGCCTGCTGCTGTGGTTCCCTTTGTTGGTTGCGTTTCCACGGCTGCTCACAGTGGCGGGTATTGTGTTTTTGATGGCCGTATGCGCCGAGTGGCGGGCTCGGCGGCCAAATTGCGGATTCTTTACTTTTCTGGCCGGATTTACATCTGAATGCGCCGCCTATAGTCTGGGGCGCCTGCAGGGGGAGGCGCGGGCGTGGTGGCGCCGGATGCTCGGCGGGGAGCCGTGACTCCTGAATTATTCTCCCTTTTTCCGAGGGAAGATCATAGCTTGTCCGGCTGTATTTTCTATAATCCATTGCAATTAGCCTTCGAATATGTTTTTGAATGTCATTTGTGACTGCGGCGCAATCAAATTTGGGAAGCAAAACTTTGCGGAATTTTTTGCGTTCGATAATATAGGCAATCCTTTGAACAATCCGTAATTGTAAAAGCGAGCCGCGGACGAGGGTTATGGCTGATGATGTTTCATTGGCCGGAATCGAGAAAATGCCTAGCGTTCTCCTGACAGGGTCATTGATGAATATCGACAAATTGTATCTTCGTTCCCTTGGAGCGGCTGTGGGTCTGGCGGTCATGCTGGCCGTGTTCGGATTCCTGAGTCCGGTCTACGCACAAATGACCGAGGAGCAGTTGGCGAAAATTCCAGGCGGCGACCAGCCGATCAAGTTCAGTCATAAGGTTCACGCCGGGGATAATGAGATTCCCTGCCAGTACTGCCATATCTACGCCCGGCGTTCCCAGGTTTCCGGGGCTCCTCCGATGCAGATTTGCATGGGTTGCCACAAGCTGATCGCCACGAATCTTTCCGAAGTGAAAAAACTGGCCAAGTTTTGGGAGGACAAAAAACCCATCCCCTGGGTGAAAATTCACGACGTGCCTGACTTCGTGCGCTTCATCCACCAGAAGCATATCAACGCCAGGAACGAGGTGTATCCGAAGGGGCTGGCGTGTCAGACCTGCCACGGGCCGATCCAGGAAATGCACGTGGTGAAAAAATTCAACCCAAGTTTTGGCGATATGGGCTGGTGTCTGGAATGTCACCTGACCATACCCGGCGCCCTGGAGCGCAAGCGAGCCATGGCGGTTGGGCCGGACAGCAAAACGTTGAAAAATATGCTAAGGCCCAGCGGCGAGTACCGCCCGAACCTAACGGACTGCATGACCTGCCACAAGTAAATGGAGAGGCCCATCACATGGACCAAGGATTGAAGCGACGAGAATTCTTTAAGGTAATTGCCGCCGGTGGTGCAGCCACCTTGGCCGCTGCCGGATGTGAGCAGCCGGCCGAGCAGTTGATACCCTTGCTCGTGCCGCCGGAGAACATCGAGTACGTGCCGGGAAATCCGGTGGAATACGCCACGACATGCATGGAATGTTCGGCGGGCTGCGGGATGGTGATCCAGACCAGGGAAGGGCGGGCCATCAAGGCGGAAGGCAACCCGGATCATCCGGTCAACCAGGGCGCATTGTGCATCCGGGGCCAGGCCTCCCTGCAAACCCTCTACAACCCCTCCCGGCTGAAATCGGCCATGAAGCGCAGCGGGGGCAGCTGGCAGGCGGCGGACTGGGATGCGGTGGAAAAGGAAGTGCAGGCCAAGATCAGCGCGATCTCCGACAAGCGGCAGATCGTCTACATGACCGGCCACTCGGCCGGCTCGCGAGCCGACTTTCTGGATGCATGGCTGGCCGGGCTGGGGGCGTCCCCCAAGGTCGTGTTGGAGCCCCTCTCCCAGCAAAACCTGCGCAAGGCGAACGAGCTGACCTTTTTCCGCAATGAGGTGCCTCTCTATCAGATATCCAAGGCGGACTATCTGCTCAACTTCGGCGCGGAGTTTCTGGAAACCTGGCTCAGCCCGGTGTCCCAGAACCGCGAGTACGGGGCCATGCACGCCGTGGACGAGCAAACGGCGCGCCGTGGCAAGTTCGTGCATGTCGGTCCTCACGTATCCCTCACGGGAGCGAACGCCGACGAGTGGGTGGGGGTCAATCCGGGCAGCGAAAGAACGGTCGCCCTGGCCCTGGCGCGGCAGGTGCTGAGTAAAAACAAACGCAATTTCCGGGGCCGGGAAGGGGATTTGATCGCCCAGTTCCTGAAGCCCTTTACCTTTGAGCGCGCCGAAAAGGAAAGCGGCGTGGACAGGCGCAGCTTGGCCAAAATCGCCAAGGAATTCCATGCGGCATCCGCCAGCCTTGCCCTTGGCGGCGGCAACAGCACCGCGTCGGAGTCCGGCACCGACACCTTGATCGCGGTCAATCTGCTCAACTACGTGGCCGGCAATATGGGCAAGACGGTGCTCTTCGGCGCCTCCAGGGCGATTGAGGAGGCCACGCCCTACAGTGAAGCGGTGCAGGTGTTGCGGCGCATGCAGGCGGGCGAGGTCAAGCTGCTGATCGTGGATGGGGTCAACCCCGCCTATGCCTTCCCGCCCTCGGCGAGAGCCAAAGAGGCGCTGGCCAAGGTGGACACTATCGTCAGTCTTTCATCCGCCTGGGACGAAACAACGGCAATGGCTCACCTGGCCCTGCCCAGCCAGACATTTCTTGAGCGATGGGGGGACGCATTTCCTCAGAAGGGTGCGGCATCGCTGGTGCAACCCGTAATGGCCCCGGTGTATCCGGTCAAAGCCGCGGAGGACACCCTGCTCTCCCTGGCCAGGCAGTTGGGCCTGGGGCAGTTCGCCGGGACGGAGACCTACAGGGATTATCTGCGCGATGCGTGGAAAGCGAAGCAGCGCGCCATGGGCTCGTCGGCGGATTTCGAGACCTTCTGGCACGATGCCTTGCGCAATGGCGGCATCTACCAGCAGGTCTCTTTTTCCTCCTCAGTCCGGTTTAAC
>JAPUIH010000287.1 GCA_027297205.1 SAR324 cluster bacterium
GGGCGTACATTCGCGGAGCATGGTTCCATGAGCGATAATCTGACCGAGCACTTCCAGAGTCTGGCGCGCTACAACCGACTGGCCAACGGGATTCTTTACGATGCCTGCGCCCGGCTATCCGACGATGTGCGCAAACAGGTACGCCCGGCCTTCTTCAAGAGCATCCACGGCACGCTAAACCATATCATGGTGGGCGACCGCATCTGGCTCACGCGTTTCGCAGGAGGCGAGGCGCCCTCCACCAACCTGGACGCGATGTTATATGAGAATTTCGCCGCACTGCGCCAGGCGCGCGAGGCGGAGGATGTGCGCATTGAAGCCTTGCTGGGCGGGCTGGGCGCGGAATTTATGGGTAACACGATTCGCTACTTGAACAACGAGGGCAACTGGCACGAAGACCCGGTAAGCCTGCTGCTGGCGCATTTCTTCAACCACCAGACCCATCATCGGGGGCAGGTACACGACATGCTCTGCCAGACCGAGGTCGCGCCTCCCGTGCTGGACATGCATCGGGTGCTGCGCCCGGAGCCGGTGAGATAACACCTATCCGAAAAAGAATTTACGGGGGGACGCGGCCCCTCCGAACCCCCCAGTTTTTCGATTGGCAATGGCCAATCGGAAAACAAAGTGAATTCAGTTGAAGTACACGGAACTTTTCACTACCGGTGCTTGCCAGTTCTACGATGCTGTGGCGGCGGGAGCGGCCTGGGCCAATGCGGCGAGCTGGATGCCGACCCCGTGCCGGTCCAGTTCGGCCTGCAGGTTTTCCACGGTCTTGCCGGCCAGGGGGATACCGGTGCGCAGGCGCTCGGTTTCGCGGCGGGCTTCCAGCTCTCCCGGATAGAGCACCTCATCTCCTTGCTGGGCGGGGGAGTCCTTCATGTAGCCGATCAGGTCTTCCAACTCCTCCTTGAACACGGCCAGTTCCCGGAAGCGGGTCACGTCGATCACGATCATCATGGTGCAGTTATTGAAGAGGGGATCTTCCACCTTGCCCAGGTAGCCCCCGCCGGTGAGCAGGCCCGCCAGCACTTCCACCATAAAGTTGAGCAGGTAGCCCTTGTAGCCATTGCGCCCCCCGGCGGGCAGGATGGCGCCGCCGTTGAAGAAGTCCTCCGGGTCCGTGGTGGGTTTTCCTTGCGGGTCGATCAGCAGGCCCTCGGGCGAGCTGAAACCGCCGTCCTGCATCACGCGGAACTTGCCCTCGGCGTAGGCGCTGGTGGCCATATCGAAGACAATGGGAAAATCGCGGTCGGAGGGCAGGCCCACGGCCATGGGATTGGTGGACATGCGCCGGGTGCGCCCGCCCGCCGGGGCCACCAGTACGGACTTGCCCCCGGTGGCGGTGAAAATCATGCCCACCATGCTTGCCCGGGCGGCGGTGATGGCGTAATCCGCCAGGCGTCCGATATGGCTGAGGTCGGTTACGCCCACTCCGGCGATGCCGTGCTGGCGCGCCCGATCGATGGCCACCCCCATGGCGAATTCTGCGGCCACCTGGCCGTAGCCGCGGTTGCCGCTGATCAGGCAGGTGGCGCCGTTGTCGGTCACGATCCGCGGCGTTTGACCGGGCTGGAAAATGCCATCGCGCATCCACTGCATGTACATGGCCAGGCGGATGATGCCGTGGGAGTCGTGCCCGGCCAGGTTGGCCTTGACCAGCCGCTCGGCCAGCAATCCGGCTTCCGCCTCGGGAGAGCCACTGGCGAGGCACAGTTGACGGGCCGCATCCCGCAGGCGGTCAGGGGGAATGTAGAATGTCTGGGCCATCTGCTGCTCCTGCAATACAATTAAAACGTTGCCTCTAGAACGATGCGTCCAAAACTACCGGGAAGTGGCCGCTTCCCGTGGCGGGGGTGGACAACCGGGGCCAAAGGCCCTAGTAAAGCGAATGCGTTAAGCGCCGGGCCGTCGATGGGGCACGGCACAGCCGCAGGCCGATTCACCGCGCGGACAGAGCGTGCGCCGCCAACCTGTACCGCGGATGGAACTGTGCGATCTGCGCCTATTCCCTTATCCCATGGAGATGCAAAAGTGAAGATTGTCTATTTGGCCAGTCACCGGCCGGACTTTATCAGCAAGATCAAGAGCTATACCGGCGAGGAGCCACAGATTATCGCCACGGAGCCCGGCGGGCTGTACAGCGAGCATAGCCTGGCCCTGGCGGCCGAGGCGGATGCGCTGTTGGTGGCCAACGAGCCGGTGACCGAACAATTGCTGGCGGCCTGCCCCAAGGTGAAGATTGTGCAGCGCTTCGGCGTGGGCTACGAGAATCTGGACCTGGAAGCCGCCGCCAAGCGCGGCATTCCCTGCTGCAATCTGGCCGGAGTGAACAGGGACGCCGTGGCCGATCACGGCATGGCGCTGATCGCGGCGCTGGTGCGCAACATCGTGCCCGCCAACGAACTCACCAAGGCGGTGCGGTGGGGAGATGCGCGGCATGTGTTCGCCAGCAGCATCGAGCTGAGGGGCAAGCTGTTGGGCATTTTCGGGCTGGGCAACACGGGCCACGAGCTGGCCAAGCGGGCGCGGGGCTTCGGCATGGATGTGGCCTATAACGACATCCGGGAGATTAGCGCGGAAGTGGTGGAATCCGTGGGGGCGCGGCGCATGGAAAAGGACGAGATGCTGGAGGTTTCCGACATTGTGAGCATCAACGTGAACTTCAATCCCACCGCCGCGGGAATGATCGATGCGGAAGCCATCGGCCGCATGAAGCCGGGCGGCTACCTGGTCTGCTGCGCGCGCGGGGGCGTTATCGACGAGATTGCCCTGCGCGACGCCCTCAACGAAGGGCGGCTTGCCGGCGCGGGGATTGACGTGTATTCCGAGGAGCCATTCCCGGCGGACAACCCCCTGCTCTCCGCCAAGAATATCATCTTGACGCCGCACATGGCCGGCGTCTCCAGGGAATCCTCCCAGCGCAACTACGACTGGGCTTACGAGAACGTGCGGCGGGTGGTGGAACGTGGCGAGCCCGCGCGGTTTGTGCTGAATGGGGTGTAAGGCGCGAGGGGATTCAGGCGTCCTGCTTGGCCACCAGCAGTTCCTTCACTCTGCCCGAGGCCGCGCCCATGTCGATCGTGGGGGCGGACTGGCGCAGGACCGCCATCACCTTGCCCATATCCTTGGGGCCGGCCGGCTCCACCTCCTGCAATGCCTTTTGAATCGCAGCCTCGCTATCCTCGGGGGACATGGCCGCCGGCAAGTGCTGCTCCAGCACC
>JAPUIH010000288.1 GCA_027297205.1 SAR324 cluster bacterium
CACCGTGAATCCAACCTTCCCGTTCATTTTTTCGTTTTTAAAGCGGGACTTGATCCAATCGTGATCCACGTTCCAGACGTTGGCCCAGTGCTTGAACGCCTTGTTCGCACTCAGCCCGTAATAACCGGGCAGGGTGTTGGAAAGCACACCCAGGTCCGTGGCGCCTTGCACGTTGTCATGGCCGCGGAACACGTTGGCCCCGCCACCTGGCACGCCCATATTGCCCAGCACCAACTGCAGCACGCAGTAGGAACGGGTAACGGAGGTGCCGTTGGTGTGCTGGGTGCCGCCCATGGCCCAAATCACGGTGCCGGGGCGGTTGTCCGCGAGCAGTTTGGCCACGCGCTCCAATTCCTTCACCGGTACGCCGGTGATATTCGACACTTTCTTGGGACTGTAGCGCTTCAATTCCTTCTTCAGATTAGAGAAGCCGTAGGTGCGGTCCCTGATCATTTTTTTGTCTTCCCAACCATTTTTCAAGATGATGTTGACAAGACCATAAATGAACGCCACGTCGGTGCCGGAGCGGAGGCGCACAAATTTGTTGGCGAAAGCCGCGGTCTGACTGAAGCGCGGCTCCACCACGATGATCTGCGCCCCATTGACTTCCTTGGCGGTGAGAATGTGCTGCATGGCGATCGGGTGCGATGTACACACGTTCTCGCCGATAATGAGGACGCTCTTGCTGTTGCGGATATCGTTCATGGAGTTGGTCATCGCACCATAGCCCCATACATTCGCCAGCCCCGCCACCGTGGTGGAGTGACAAATACGGGCTTGGTGATCGATGTTGTTCGACCCCCAGAAAGCAGCAAACTTACGCAACGCGTAAGAGGCCTCATTGGTATGGTGCGCCGAGCCCAGAATCATCAGAGCATCCGGCCCATACTTCTTGCGGATCTCCTTCAGCTTGTCGGTGATCTCGCCCATCGCCGTGTCCCAGCTGATGCGCTTCCACTTGCCCCCTTCCAGCTTCATGGGATGGCGGAGACGTTTTTCGCTGATCACATGCTCGCGCGCGGCGGCACCCTTGGAGCATAGGCTTCCCTGGTTGATGGGATGCTCGAACCAAGGCTCGATGCTAACCCATACGCCGTTTTCCACCTCGCCGATGAAGCCGCAGCCTACGGCGCAGTTGCCGCAGATGGTTTTGATCTGCTTCAGTTTGCGCGGATCCTTAATCATCGTTCCCGCTGCCTTTGCCTCATTGACGAGCGAAGGCCCCAGGGCCGCCAGGCCCACTCCGAGACCGGCTGCGCTCAGGAATCCTCGGCGGCCGACAAGGGGATTGAGTCTGCCCAGCAGGGCGGGACCGGCCTTGTGGCCGTCAACTTCCATAACTCGAGTGAGTTTCATCGTCAGCTCCTCCTCGGCAAGGATTAGGTGTACAGAGTTTTGTAGTAGCGCTCAGATTCCGCCGTGCGGCGGTAGAGTACAGGTTCTTCCTGATCCGTACCTTGTTCCTCCCGCCTTAAGGCCTTCTTGCCTCCCCCGCCCATGGCTCCCAGGGCGACAGCGGCCACACCGGCGCTTGCAAGCAATCCGACCAGAAAATTGCGTCTGTCCGAACCCTTCATTTTCGTTGTTCTGTCCATATGATCCCTCCATCCCCTGGCTGACCAGGATTTTCCGTGCCAGTGCCTTGCGCCCATCCGAATCCCCATAGCCGAGCCGGACTCGCGCAAGCAATTATGAATGGTTCCCGTTTTACAATTTACGATTTTGCAACCAAATCCATGGTAGTAACGCCAATATGCCGCCCACTAACTGATGCTCTCAAGAGACAAGCAAGTACAGGTGCCGTCTTCTTGATGGTCGTGAACTTCAAATTCCACGATATAGCCAACATCGAGGTCCTCCAAATCCCCGCCCATGGTACCCACCGTTTCCAATTCGCTAACCCCGATTACGAGGCCTTCCGGAAACTTGACGGTCAGTTCCTTGCCGTCGTCGACAGCGATCACCGCAGTTCGATTTTCAAGATCCAATTTGCGGATTGTTCCCTCCAGCATGGCATTCACCTTTCGGTTGCGCGGCCACGGACACCCCGGAAAACCAGGGCCGATGCACCGCTTTAGTAAATTTTACAGTATCGGCGAACTAGAAAAACTCCCCCACTTATGTCGGACTAATACTGGCAGATACGCGTAATTTGTAAAACTGTCAAGAGATTACTGACATGCCCCCCGCAACGACTTAACGTTAAGCGCAAACCCCTTCCGCGTGCGAAAGATCCGCAATATCGACGGACCAAGCATTTCAAATTTGGCCAACGCCAACAGAGCGATTTTCTATCAAGCAGTGCAAAATTTTACAATAGAAATATTTCATAAAATTCATAATTTGGGCCGAATGACAGCGCGGCACCTTGTCCCCCTAGGCACCCAATGGCGGGATCGGCGGCTAATTTTCGATCTTTTCCGTTAATTTGTCCGGCATGGCGGGTTCGAAGAGCGGGCCCGTCCATTTCCCCTTGCCACCGAAGCGCTCGCGGGCATCTGCAATGGATTCAATTTTCTCGGGTCCGCGGTCCTGAAACAACTGTCTTTCAACTTCCAGAAATCCCCGCAACAGCTTGCCCACACCCTTGAAAAATTTTGCGTGCTTGGCCTTTTCAATGTCACCAGCGCAGGTGGGGCCCCACACCAACAGGTGCCGCTTCAGGAAATTCGCCTGGAGGTCGAGCCAGTTTTCCTCCCCTTTAATCGAATCGGCGGCGAGTTGTTTGCTGATTATCCAGTTCATAATCTCCAGTTCAAAGGCGAGCATATCTTCCGGCTCCGAAAACTCCCCTTTCTTTTGCTCCAGGCCGATTTCCTGCAAAAATCCCCGAACGGCGGCAAGCGGCGCCTGATACATGCTCCCGGCGAGATAGTAGGATTCGTAGGGTGTAACGTCCGGCAGATGCGGGCCCAGGTACATCTGGGTATACTCATCCGCCACTTCCGCCGGGTCGTTTTTATCCAGGTAGCGGTCGATGGCCCGCCAGCCTTCACCTATGAGCGGGCTCAGTTCGCCATCACTCTCGGCCCGTTCCGCAAGCCCCTCCCGAAGGGAAGCCACGTACTCCGGTTCAGGCTCCTTCCACAACAGGCGTACCAATAGGCTGTAATACTTTTGCCGATAGATCGCCAGATCTTTGTCTCCGAGCATGATGCGCCCTCAGTCCAATTCTTCGATTTCGCCCGCAGCCTCGCCCAGCAACTTCTCCATGGCCCGCGAGATGAATTCCTTGTAAACGGGACTGTCCTCAAGCATCGCATCATCGCTTTGCTTGCGTTCTTCCCGCTCCTCCAATACCGCGCCCCGCACCGCCTCCTCGATTCCGGCGAACATGGCTCCAGCGGCAATATCATCCATTTGGCTCAAGCGTCCCGCCCAATTGCGCCTCCAGATATCCCGGTAGGGCCCTCGTTCCAGAAAATCGCCCGAATCCCGCAGGGCTTGCCGCGCCTCGATTTCCGCACCGCTCATCAGGCCCTCCACTTCGCGCCATTTCTGCAGGGACTGGTCCCTGATAAAGGCATCCAGGGCGGCGTCCATGAATTCCTTTCCTTTGCGCCTGCCCTTGCCTTTGCCACGGCCTTCACGACGCGGTTGTTTCATAGCCGTTATCATCTCCGGAATTTGTTTCCGTGAAACGCGGGAGCCACCGCTTGTCAGGGCCCGCATCGCAAGCCCGGATCAAGGTTCCCAAATGCCCTGGTCGACATCCCACATGGCAGCCACCGCCCGGCAATCCGGGCACATGCGCAGGATTTTCTTGCGCTTGCCGGCGAAGGTGTCCAGCAGAGACTCCAACCCGAGCACTTTGCTCTCTATCGCTTCCAGGGCCCTCCGGTTGATATAGGGCGCCTCGCAGCGGGCGCAGGTGATCATTTCATCCTCGACCACCTTGATATAGTCAAGTCCCCGCTGCTCAAGATACAACTCGGGCCGGAGCTGCATCACATCTTCCGGACAGGCCTTGACGCACATGCCGCAGCCCACGCAGTTGATATGCTTGAAATGCAGGCTCTGCTCCTGCTCGTCGAACTTGAAGGCGTGGGTGGGGCAGACATTGGCGCAGGAACGGCAGAGGGTACAGCCCTCGTCCCGCACCTCCACAAAACCGAAGGGCTGGCTCTCGGCCAACTTGATGCCGCCCGCCTCCTTGCCGGTCATGGAAATAAAGCCCCCGATCGCCTCGGCCAGAATCTCCCGATTGCCGGTGCGGCGGGGCGGCTTGCCCTGGCCGGGGAAGGGCGAAGGCTTGAGTTTCCTGGCGAAGCGGTCCAGGGCATCGATGGCCTGGGCCTCTCCACCGGGCTCCGCGGTGATGATGCGCAGCCGATCCTTGCCGATCCCGAAGGCCTCCAGCACGCCCTGCGCAAAATCGTGCTGCTGATAGAGCAACTCCCGCTCGCCGTTGGGACAGTCCTCGCAGCCCAGCAGCACCACCCCCGCCGCGCCCATGCGGAACGCCTGCAGCATGTTGGCATCGGAGACATAGCGCAGGCAGGGCACCTCCACGGGCAGCACCGCCGGAGAATAGGGCAGAGCCCCCTCCCCCGCCGCCGCCAGGGTGCGGCTGCCCATCTCCCCACAGTAAAAGGTAATGACTGGAGGCAGCTTCTGCTTCTTGCGCCGTCCGGGCGCGGCCAGCAGGGCGGCCAACTGCGTATAGATTTCCCGCGGCGAGGGATCGGTGAATCGCAGGGCGGAGGTGGGACAGGCCGAAACGCAGGCCCCACAGCCCTCGCAGGTCATGTGATCCACCAGCACGCGCATGGTATTGGCCGGGTTCCGGGCGATAGCGTCGTAGGGACAATAGCTGATGCAGCGCCCGCAGGCCTGCATGCCCGCCGTTCCTCCGGCGCAGATTTCCTTGTCATAGACCAGGTGCTCCGGCTTTTGAAACAGGCCCACCAGGTCCCATACCTCCTGCGAAGTGCGCTTGAGGGTCTCGCGGTCCGTACCCTGCACCAGATGCACCCCTGACCGCCGTTTGACCTCCGGCAGCGGCCCTTCCATCAGGAGCACCACCTGGTCCGCCTGCTCCTGCAGGGGCTTTCGCGCCGGCCCATCCACCAACTGGGGCCGCTCCACCGTCACCCGGAAATGCCCCAAGCGGCCTTCCAGAGAGGTCAGCCAGCCCAGGTTGACCTTGGCTTTCGAACCTTTTTCAAAGCCCTGCGCCTCGGGCGACACGAACACGGTCAGCTGCTCCAGCTTCTTCAGTTGCTTGGCCAGATCCAGTCCCACCGGGGTATCGGTGAAGAGCATCACCCGGCCCCCCGCCTGCAGCAGGTTCTGCTTGACTTCGCCCCGCACCTCCGCGGCGCCCATGGCGGCCTTGATCATTTGCAGCGCCTTGCCATGGGCCTGCTCCGGGTCCGCATGGGGCGCGAAGCATTTTTCCTTCAGATCGACGAAATGCAGGCGGCGCCCTCCCAGCGCTTTTTCGAATATATCCTGAGAGGCGCAGCAGCCGATCAGCATATGATCCAGGTCCTGCTTATCGGCCTGTTTGGCAAAGGCGGGCAGGGCCTTTTCCGGGTGGGTGGCCACGGTGAGCAGCGCGGCGGGATCGCCCATGCGCTCAGCCTCGACCGTAAGGGTCTTGCGGCAGTTGCAAAGAAATACCCCCCAATTTTTCGCCGCCATGTGTTGATCTTCTCCTGCGATGTGCAAGCAATTGACCGATGCCGCGGCGCCTCATGCCAGGCGCAACTCTTCAAGCAGACCCTGATCCGGCGCCGGGCGCCCCTGGTCGTCCCAGCCGCGCAGGTGGTAGTAGCGCGCGCGGGCATTGCGGAAGGCCTCGGGATCGATCCCTTCCGACAGCCCGTCGCCGGAACGCGCCGCGAAAAAGCGCTCGGGCAAGGTGTCTTCCTCGGCCCGCCAGCCCTGCCGCCGGTTGAATATTTTCTTCAGGTGGTGGATGGTTCGCGCGGACTTTTGCAAATCCTGCGCACTGAAGGACGCTCCCGTCAAGGCGGAAAGCATTTCGGCTGCCTCCGGGAAGAAATCCTGCAGGGCGCGGCGCACGAACTTACACAGGATCAGGGAATCGATAATGGCCGCCTGATCCTCCAGATTGATCATCTCCCCAATGCGCTCTTCATCCAGTTGAAAGCGGTCCACCGTGCCGGACAAATCGAGATCGTAGGCGCTGCTTTTGTTGTGGTCGGCGCCGCGGGAACCGACGGCAAACCCCAGCCCCAGGGTTTGCAGGCGGGCGGGATGATAGCCGGGCATCTCCAGTCCTTTCACGTGGGCGGCGAAGGCCTCGCTGCCCCGCCCGATCTTGCGGGCCAGGGCCCGCGAGCCCAGGGCCAGCAGTTCCCCGTAATCCTCCCGCCGCGCAATCTTGTGAATCGCCTCCAGCACCACCGCGCCATCCGCAAAGCGCAACTCGGGTAAATCCAGCAGCCCTTTCTCCACACATTCCATGGCAAAGGCCAGGGTGCCGCCGGTGGTGATGGTGTCCAGCCCATAGTGGTCACAGAGCTGGGAGGCTTCCAGGACGGCATCGCTATCATGGATGTCCAGCAGGGGACCCAGGGCGAACATATTCTCATATTCCAGCCGCACCGTGTTGCCGTTCTTGGCCGTCACCCGCTTCTCGCAGCCGATCATGCAATCCGCGCAGGTGACCCGTTGCACCTTTTGCTCCGTAAATATTTTCTCGGCGGAAAGCTCCAGGGCCTTGTCGAAGGAGCCCGCCTGAAAATTTCTGGTGGGCAGAATGTCCAGCCGGTTGAACACCAGCAGGTTCCCCAGGGTGCCGGTGGTGCGGTACTTCTCCGTGGCATGGCCCAGGCTGCGCGCCTTGAGGTTGGCCTGAATGCGGGAGAATCGCGCCTCGTCCGCCACGGTGGTGGCTTGGGCGCCCTTGACGGCAATGGCTTTCAGTTTCTTGGCGCCCATCACCGTGCCCGTGCCGCCCCGCCCGGCGTGGCGTCCATCGTGGCTCATCAGGGCATAGGGCACCAGGTTTTCCCCGGCCAGCCCAATGGTCACCACGCTCCATTGCTCCCCCTGCGCCTCGCGAATGCGCCGCTCGGTCTCTTGCGCGCTCAGGCCACGCAATTCCGGCGATGGACGCAGGCTGATCCCCTCCGGCTCTATATATAAGGTACTCCATGCTTCGCAGGCGCCGCTGATGACGAGCGCGTCCGCGCCCACGCCCTTGCCCGTCAGCGCGAACTGGGAGGAGACCATCGCATCGTTGAGGCGCTCGGTGAGCGGAGATTTGCTGAGCACGGCGGCTTTGGCCGATGTGTTGATGGCCGTGCCCACCAACGGCGCGAAGGCAAACACCAGCGGCGCTTCGGGAGCCAGGGCGGCATATTCTCCGGCGCATTCGTTCAGCATCAGCCAGGCGCCCAGCCCTACCCCGCCCACGCATTCACGCAGGATGGCATCGTCCAGGGGAATGCGCCGACAGTTTTCCGCATTCAGATCGATCTTCAGATAAGCCCCGTGATAACCCAGCATGCAGCCCTTTACATTATAATAGTAATATTGCCTTGCCGCTTCACCCTAGCAGGAGCGCGCAATTATGGCAGCGCCGCCCCCCGGCCCTTTCCCCCGCTTGCCCCGAGCCAGCCATCAGACTCCGGCTTTAATCTGTCAATTTTTGACGCAATTCCCATAAAAATAGCATGGCGCGGTGCGGTTTTCAAAGGTGGCGTATGGATTTAATTCAACAAAGCTTTAAGTCTTGGCATTCATTCGGTTATTTGGTAAATGCTCATTTCTCTCTCTTCAAAGTTATAGATTGCCCTGCCGCCCACGGCCGGTCAGCCCCTGAGGGCTTCCCGCCAAGACGGCAAAATTTAGTAAAGATAAGGAGAAAAGTCATGCGTAACGTGATTCGTGCGGCCCTGGCGGCTGTAATGATGGTTGGTTTCATGATCCAATCCGCTTCCGCTTTGAATATCAAGCTTGAGCCCGTGGCGACGGCGCTCCGTTCCCCGATAGATCTTAAATCGCCGCCGGATGGTAGCGGGCGGCGATTTATCGTCGAGCAGCTCGGCACAATCAGGATTCTGATGCCCGATGGCAAAATGCTCAGCGCTCCATTTTTAAACATAAGAGGAAAATTGGTAGACTTTGTTCTGCCCTTCGACGAGCGGGGCTTGTTGGGATTGGCGTTCCATCCGAAATACAAGAGCAACG